>VGCQ01000018.1 GCA_016870055.1 Alphaproteobacteria bacterium
GGGCTGGCTGGGGGCCCACGTCCACAGCGCGGGCTCGTTCGCCAGCACCGACCAGGTGCTCATCGAGGCGACAGGCGGCCCGCTTGGGACTGCCGCTTTCAAGACGCATCTGGAAAGCCGCTACCTCTCGGCGTAAGAGAGGCCATGCTCGATCTACGCCCCAACTGCGAATGCTGCGACAAGGACCTGCCCAACGGCGCGCCCGACGCCCTGATCTGCACTTTCGAGTGCACGTTCTGTGCGGATTGTGCGCGAGCTCGGCTGGGCGGCCATTGTCCGAATTGCGGCGGCGACCTGGTGAAGCGTCCGACGCGACCGGAACGCATGCTGCACAAGTTCCCGGCGTCGACCAAACGCGTGCGCAAGGATCACGCCGCCTGCCGCCAGGTCGCCTGACCGGAGCGGTCTCGTGCGTTACATCAGCACGCGCCATGGCTCGCAGGGGAGCCCCGAGCCGCTTGGCTTCGAGGACGTCATGTTGGCCGGCCTGGCGCGCGACGGCGGACTCTATCTGCCCGAGCATTGGCCGCACTTCTCGAAGGCCGAGATCGCCGCGCTGCGCGGCCAGCCCTATGTCGAGGTCGCCTACCGCGTGATGCGGCCGTTCGTCGGTGACGCCTTCGACGAGCCGACGTTTCGTCGGCTCATCACCGACGCCTACGCCTCGTTCGACACGCCCGAGGTCGCCCCATTGAAGGCTTTGGGCGAAAGCGGGCTGCATCTGCTCGAGCTGTTCCATGGGCCGACGCTCGCCTTCAAGGACGTGGCGCTGCAGCTGCTCGGCCGCATGCTCGACCACACGCTGACCGACAAGCGCCAGCATGCGACCATCGTCGGTGCGACGTCCGGCGACACCGGCTCGGCCGCCATCGAGGCGGTGCGCGACCGCAAGACCATCGACATCTTCATGCTGCATCCGCGTGGCCGCGTCAGCGAGGTCCAGCGCCGCCAGATGACGACCGTGCTGGCGCCCAACGTGCACAACATCGCGATCGACGGCACGTTCGACGACTGCCAGGACCTCGCCAAAGCCTGCTTCAACGATCTCGCCTTTCGCGATCGTCACGCGCTGACGGCGGTGAACTCGATCAACTTCGCGCGGGTCATGGCGCAGATCGTCTATTACTTCTGGGCCGCCTTGAAGCTCGGCGCCCCCAATCGCCCGGTCGCCTTCACGGTGCCGACCGGAAATTTCGGCAATGTCTATGCCAGCTATGCTGCCCAGCGCATGGGCCTGCCGATCTCGCATTTCGTGGTGGCGACCAACAGCAACGACATCCTGGCGCGTTTCTTCGAGAGCGGCGCCATGACGGCGGCTGACGTGGTGCCGACCTACAGCCCGAGCATGGATATCCAGATCTCGAGCAACTTCGAGCGTCTGCTGTTCGATCTCTACGGCCGTGACGGCAAGGCGCTGGCCGAGGCGGTGGCGGCCTTCCGCAGCACCGGCTCACTTTTGGTCGGCGCCAACGCGCTGGGTGGCGTGCGCGCGCTGTTCGATGCCGGCCGGCTCGACGATGCCGGCACGCTCGCCGCCATCGCCGACTGTCGCAAGCGCTTCGGCGAGACGCTCGATCCGCACAGCGCCGTCGGCTACGCCGTGGCGCAGCACCATCGACGAGACGCCGGCGTCCCGATGGTCGTCCTGGCGACGGCGCATCCCGCCAAGTTTCCCGATGCCGTGCAGAAGGCGACCGGCGAGCGGCCGGCACTGCCAGCGCGGCTGGCCGATCTGCTCGACCGGACGGAGCGGCTCGATGGCCTGCGCAACGATGTCAGCGCACTCGAGCTCTTGATCGACGAACGCATGGCGGTCGCGCGGCCAGCGCGTGCGGCGCGACGCTGAGGCACACCATGAGCAACGTCAAGGTCACCACGCTCGCCAACGGGCTGCGCGTCGCAGTCGACGAGATGCCCGAGGTCGAATCGGCCTCGCTCGGCATCTGGGTCGCCTGCGGCACGCGCCACGAGACGGCCGAGCTGAACGGCATGGCGCACATGCTCGAGCATATGGCGTTCAAGGGCACGCGCACGCGCTCGGCTCGTGCGATCGCCGAGGAGATCGAGAATGTCGGCGGCAGCCTCAACGCCTATACCGGCCGCGAGATCACCGCCTATCACGCCTCGGTACTGAAAGAAGACGTGGCGCTGGGCGTCGAGCTCGTTGCCGACATCCTGCGCAACTCGGTGCTCGATCCCGACGAGTTGCAACGTGAGCGCGGTGTCATCTTGCAGGAGATCGGCCAGGCGCTCGACACGCCGGACGATCTGGTGTTCGACCAGTTCCAGGCCACGGCGCTGCCCGGCCAGCCGCTCGGCCGGCCGGTGCTGGGTACGGCGGCGACGGTCGAGGCGATCGGCCGCGACGACCTGTTCGCCTTCCTGGCCCGCCACTATACGGCGTCCAACATGATCCTGTCGGCGGCCGGCCGGGTCGAGCACGACCGCATCGTCGATCTCGCCGAGCGGCATTTCGGCTCGGTGCTGCGGACGCCCGCCAACGCCCAGGCGCCGGTGCCGCTGGCCTATGTCGGCGGCGATGGCCGCGAATCGCGCATCCTGGAGCAGGCGCATCTCGTGCTCGGCTGCCAGGGCATCGGCTATCGCGATCCCGACTACTTCGCGCTCGCCATCTACTCGACTCTGTTCGGCGGCGGCATGTCCTCGCGGCTGTTCCAGCGCATTCGCGAAGAGCGCGGCCTGGTCTACGGCATCCATTGCTTTAACATGGCCTATGCCGACGGCGGCCTGTTCGGCATCTATGCCGGCACCGGCGAGGACGACCTGGCCGAACTCGTCCCTGCGGTGTGCGAGGAGTTCGCTGGCGTGGCGGGCACGCTCACCGAGGCCGAACTGGTCCGCGCCCGCAATCAGATCAAGGCCGGCACCCTGATGGCCCTGGAATCGAGCGGCTCGCGCGCCGAGCAGGCGGCACGCCATCTGATCGTCCATGGCCGGCCGATCTCCTATGCCGAAATCGTCGCGCGCATCGAGGCCGTCGATCAGCAGGCGGTGCGCCGCGTGGCGGAGCGGCTGCTGCAGGGCGAGCTCACGCTCGCGGCGCTGGGGCCGATCGACGATCTGGAGCCGCTCGACAAGATCGCCGCGCGGCTGGCGGCGTAGCATCGCTCCGTCAGGCTGCGAGGTGAAGAAACCGGCGTCGGCCGGCTTCTACTGCCGGTCGGTGGTGACCGGCGAAGTCGTGTGGCTCGCCATGCTGATCAGGCCCTGCGACATTGCCGGGGCCGGCGCATTGCGCGGCGGCACGCCGATGGCGGCGCGCTCGATCACCGTCTTCACCTCGGTGCTGTGGCGGATGAGGTTGTAGCGCAACGAGGTGTAGATGTTCACCGGGAACGGCATATCGGCGTTGAAGTCGATGATCAGCACGACACGCGTCTGATCAGTCTGGTTCCTGACCCAGTGCTCGCGCGTGTCGTCGAACACCAGCGGCATGCCTTCTTCCCAGTGGAAGTGATGGCCGCCGATCTCGATCCAGCATTTCTCCGGTTCGCTCGGCACGATCAACGGGTAGTGGAAGCGCACGACACCGGCCGCCGAGCCACGGTGCGGCTCGATCTCGGCAAAGCCGTGCAGGATGCTGAACAGCGCCGTATGCACGCCCGGAATGCGGCTGATCGCGGCGTAGGTGTCGGGCACCGCGGCAGTATTCTCCTTGATCTCGTGGCCCCACAGCTTGAGCAGGAACGTCCGCCAGGCGCGGCCCGGCACGTAGAGGTCGCGCGGGTGGACCTCGTGCAGGGCGGGAATTTCCTCATGGTGGCTGAGCAAGTACTCGAGGTCGGCCTTGATCTTGTCGTGGCTCTTGCGCAGTTCGGTCAGTGCCGGGAAGGACTTGATGGCGTCGTTGCCGGCCAGCGGCAGCTTGGGCATGCGCCGCAGGATCATGTCCGCCATCTTGAGGTTCAGGTTCTCGATCGGCTCCTGCGGCACCCAAATGTGCTTGGTGAGATAGAAGCGGCCTTTCTGGCCGACATTTTCCTTAGCGTCTTTTTCCATGGCCGCCCCGGCAGGATGATGCTGAGTGGAAGGTGCAATTTCCCCATACTGTCGCGCCGATGCAAGGCTGGCCTTGCCATCGACGGCGCGGCAGACGGTCTCAATTTCCTACGTCAAGTCTCGGAAAACATGTAACAATTCTACACTTCGGGCTAAAATACACCAAGATGTTCCGGTTTGCAGACGTTCCGCTGTCGCTGTCGGCAATGACCCGAATCGCCGGTCGGCGGGTATTCCTGCGGGCGCCGGTGATGGACGATTGGGCCGAATGGGCGGAGCTGAGGGCCCGCAGCCGGGCATTCCTGACACCCTGGGAACCGACCTGGCCGGAGGATTCACTGGGCCGCGATCACTACCGCCGCCGGTTGCGCCAGCAAGCGCGCGAGTGGCGATCCGGCGAGGCCTACAGCCTGTTCGTGTTCACCCATGACAGCCGCCGGCTGGCCGGCGGCATCAATCTCAGCAATGTCCGCCGCGGCGTCGCCCAGGCGGCGTCGGTCGGCTACTGGATGGGCAAGCCTTTCGCCGGCCAGGGGCTGATGACCGACGCTCTGCGCGCCACCTTGCCGTTCGTGTTCGACGACCTCCGGCTGCATCGCCTGGAAGCGGCCTGCCTGCCGCACAACGAGCCGTCCAAGGCGGTGTTGGCCAAGGTCGGCTTTCGCGAGGAGGGGCTGGCGCGCCAGTACCTGCGCATCAACGGCCAGTGGGCCGATCATTTGCTGTTCGCCCTGCTGCGCGCCGACTACGATGCCCTCCTGCGCAACGGACGGTAGGGCCTCATGATCTTGCGGTGCATCTTCATCAGCTTGCTTGCTGTGCTCGCGGCCATGCCGGCGGCGGCCTGGCCGGATCGGCCGATCAGGTTCGTCGTGAGCTTCGCGCCGGGCACCGCGACCGACAATCTCGCCCGTGTGCTCGCCGATTCGATGTCGGCGACGCTCGGCCAACCCATCGTCATCGACAACAAGCCGGGCGCGCAGGGCTCGATCGGCGCCAATCAGGTCGCCAAGGCCGCGCCCGACGGCTACACGGTGCTGGTCGGCTCGGCGACGACGCAGGCTGCCGCCGCGGCACTCCTGAAGTCGATCCCCTACGATCCGGTGAAGGACTTCGCACCCGTGACGCGGCTCGGTCACATCGCGCAGGTGCTGGTGGTCAAAGCCGATTCGCCGTACCGCGACGTCGCCGGCCTGGTCGCCGCGGCGCGTGCCGACCCCGGCAAGCTCAACTACGGCCAAGGCTCGAGCGGCAACCTCTTGCCGTCGGCCACGCTGGTCAAGCGCCTCGGCCTCGATGTCGCGCGCGTCAACTACCGCAGCCCGCCGCAGGCCATGGCCGAGGTGTTGAGTGGCCAGGTCCAGTTCATGTTCATCGACATCTCGGCGGCGCTCGGCCAGATCCGTAGCGGCACGCTGCGGCCGCTCGCCGTCAGTGCGGCCCGCGAGAGCGCGTTGCTGCCGGGCGTGCCGCCGATCACCAGCGTCCTGCCGGGCTTCGACCTGCTGACGTGGTTCGCCATGTACGTTCCGGCCGGCACACCGGCCGGCGTCGTCGAGGCGCTGAACGCAGCGGCGCGCAAGGCCTTGGCCGATCCCGCGGTCGCCAAGAAGCTCGCCGACATGGGCTTCGAGATGTATGCCAGCTCGCCCGCCGAGCTGGCCGCCTTCACCGCCGACGAAGTCGGCAAGTGGAAGGCCCTGGTCGCCGAGACCGGCATTGAACAGGAGTAGGCGATGCGCAACCTGACCCCGGCCACCATCACCCAGGCATTCGCCGCCTATGCCGAGAAGGCGCCGTCGGCGCGCGCGCGCGACCTCCTGGTCGGCCTGGCCGGCCACCTGCACAGCTTCGTGCGCGAGAGCAAGGTCACCCAGGCCGAATGGCAGGCCGCGATCGATGCGCTGACCAAGGCCACCAAATTCACCGACGACAAGCGCAATGAGTACATCCTGTTCTCCGATCTGCTGGGTGTCTCCTCGCTGGTCGACATGGTCAACGCCGCGGGATCCGGCACGCCGTCGTCGGTGTTGGGTCCGTTCCACATCGAGGGCGCCCCCGAGCTGGCCAATGGTGGCGACTTGTGGAAAGGCCAGGTCGGCGAGCCGCTGGTCGTCAGCGGCCAGATCAAGGACGCCAAGGGTGCGCCCGCCGCCGGCACTGTCCTGGCGCTCTGGCAGAACAGCGGCAACGGTCTCTACGCCCAGCAGGATCCGCAGCAGGCGCCGACCAACTACCACGCGCGCCTGAAGGTCGCGGCCGACGGCAGCTTCGCCTTCTCGACCGTGCGGCCGGTATCCTACACCGTGCCCGACGACGGGCCGGCCGGCGACATGTTGCGCGCCCTGGGACGCCACGCCTGGCGGCCGGCGCATCTGCACATGATCATCCACGCGCCCGGCCGCGCACCGGTGATCACCGAGTTCTTCCCCGACGACGACAAGTACCTCGACCGCGACGCGGTGTTCGGCGTGCGCGCGCCGTTGGTCCTGCCGTTCAAGAAAACCGGCGATCGTACCGCCTTGCCGGCCAACCTTGCGGCGCGCGCCAGCCTGCCGTTGCCGGTCTGGACGGCCCGCCTCGACCTCACCCTGCCGGCCTGACCTGGCCGATGCGGCTGGTCGGCGTCCACGGCGTCTCTAAGGTCTTTGCCAACGGCGTAAAAGCCCTCGCCGATATCTCGCTCGACGTCCAGTCGGGCGAGTTCCTGAGCGTGCTGGGCCCGTCGGGCTGCGGCAAGTCGACCCTGCTGCGCCTGATCGCGGGCCTTGCCGAGCCGACCGCCGGCACGATCGACTGGGCGGACGAGGGACGCCGTGGGACCGATCTCGGCTTCGTCTTCCAGGAACCGACTTTGATGCCGTGGACGACGGCGCTCAAGAATGTCGGCCTGCCGCTGAAGCTGCGCGGCGTGGCGCGCGGCGAGCGCGAGGCGCGTGCCGCGCAGGCGCTCGACCAAGTCGGGCTGAAGGGATTCGAGCGCGCGTTTCCGCGTGAGCTGTCGGGTGGCATGAAGATGCGCGTGTCGCTAGCGCGCGCCCTGGTGGTCGAGCCGCGCTTGCTGCTGATGGACGAACCGTTTGCCGCCCTCGACGAGATCACGCGCCACAAGCTGAACGACGATCTGCTGGAACTGTGGCGACGCACCGGCGTCACGGTGGTGTTCGTCACCCATTCGGTGTTCGAATCGGTCTTCCTGTCGCAACGCATCGTGGTCATGGCGGCGCGGCCCGGCCGCGTGTCGACCGAGCTTGCGATCGCCGAGCCCTATCCGCGGCGGGCCGGATTCAGGACCTCGGCGGAATACGCCGCGCAGTGTCGCGAGGCTTCGCAGCACCTGGCCAAGGCGATGGTGACGGCATGACCGCCAAGGCGATCGCGCCGATCGTGCTCGGCCTCTTGATGCTCGCCCTGTGGGAGGCGGGTGTGCGCCTGGCCGGCATACCACCCTACATTCTGCCCGGCCCGATCCTGGTGGCCGAGACTCTGGTCAAGGACTGGGGCACGCTGGCGCCGTCGCTGCTGGTGACCTTGACCATCACCCTCGAGGCATTGGCGGCGGCGGTGGTGATCGGCGGCGTGCTCGCCGTGTTGTTCTCGCTGTCGCGCTGGCTCGAGCTGTCGCTCTTTCCCTATGCCGTCATCCTGCAAGTGACGCCGATCGTGGCGATCGCGCCTTTGATCATCGTCTGGGTCAACGATGTCGATCTCTCCTTGCTGATCTGCGCCTGGCTGGTCGCTTTCTTCCCGATCCTGTCCAACACCATCCTCGGCTTGCGCTCGGTCGATCCCGGCCTGCTCGATCTGTTCCAGCTCTACGGTGCCGGTCGTTGGCGGACGTTGGTCGACCTTCGCCTGCCGGCAGCCCTGCCGTATTTCCTGGGCGGCCTGCGCATCTCGGGCGGGCTCGCCCTGATCGGCGCCGTGGTGGCCGAGTTCGTCGCCGGCACCGGCGGCAATGCCTCGGGGCTTGCTTGGCGCATCCTGGAATCGAGCTATCAACTGCAGATCCCGCGCATGTTCGCCGCCTTGGTGCTGATCTCGGCGACCGGCATCGCGATCTTCCTGGTGCTCAGCCTGCTCAACCATCTGCTGCTGCGGCGCTGGCACGAAAGCGCGGTGACGCCCGAAGGCTGAGGCTATTTCGCCGCGGCGCGGGCCAGCATCAGCGAGCAGGCGATGACACTTGCCGCCAGCAACAGGTAGCCGGTCTCGTAGGCGCCGGTGATGGCAAGCACGGCGCGAAACAGGAGCGGCGAGACCAGGGCGCCGAAGAAAACGAAGAGCTGCGTGGCGCCGGTCAGCTCGGCCACCCGACCAGCCGGAGCGCGGGCAGCACTTTCGGCGATGAACACGCCGTTCCAGCCGACCGCCGTGCCACCCAGCACGATGCAGACGGCATAGATCATCGAGACCGGCCAGGCCGGCGTCGAAAAGGCCATGGTGGCCGACGCCAGGGCGACGATCGCGCCGATGCCCGACAGGATAGCCGATGGCCGGCGCGACAGATCGGCGAGCGCACCCCAGAAGACACGACCCACCGCACCGGTCAGGGTCGCCGCCGAGAGCAGGGCGCCGGCCAGCACGTAGGATATCTTCAGTCCCTCCACCGCATAGACGACGGTGAAGTTCACGACGATTGCCTGCGTGGCCGAGAACACCATGCCGATCAGGCACATCGGGCGCAGGATCGGGTCGCGCCAGGCGAGCCGCAGCGGCTCGAGGATCTCGGCCAGGCTCGGCAGCAGCGGCAGGTCTTGCGGCTTTGCGTGCTCCTCGTCGTAGAGCGCCCGCAGCGGCTGCACCGCCAACGCCACGACGAGCGACACCGCGCCGACCGCTGCGGCCGCCCATCGCCAGCCGAGGTCGATCGCCAGCACGGGCAGCGCCGCGCCGCAGATCGCGAAACCCAACGGCACGCCGCTTTGCTTCAGTGAGAAGGTGACGTTGGCCAGCCGGGGCGGCGAGACGCGCGACAGGACATGGGAGCTTGCGATGTTGAGCGGGCCCGATCCCAGGCCGACCACCAGGGCCGAGAAGGCGGCGAGGCCGGTACCGCCGACGGCGAGCACGAACGAGCCGAGTGCGGTGATGACCAGGCCGATCTGGCTGAAGCGGATCGGCCCGAAGCGGCGGTTCATCACGCCGCCGCCCAGCGTCGAGATCATGGCGGCGAGATAGAGCAGCGCGACGTAGTAAGCGACGTCGGCCGAGGAAATGCCGAGCTCGGGCGCCGCGGCCGGCGCCAGCACCGGCGCCTGGTTGAAGCCCAGGGTCGCCACGATCTGGATCACGGTGAGCGCCGCCAACGCGATCAGGTAGCGGCGAAGGTCGGTCGGTGCGGCGGTCATCGCAACGCGACTATAGCGATGGCGCCGCGCACGGCTGCCGGCCGATGGCCTTACCGCCCGCTGCGCCGCGCCGGCTTGCCGCGCGAGCCCGAGCCGGTGCGTACGCCGCGGAAGACACGGCTGTTCTGCATGCGGCCGAGATTGACCTTGGCGGTGGCCGCCACGGCCTGGCCGGGCAGCTCGAGCTCGTTGGCTTCCAGCCGGCGGATCTCGTCGCGGATACGGGCCGCCTCCTCGAATTCGAGATTGGCGGCGGCATCGCGCATGCGCCGCTCCAACTCGGCGATGTGGCTGCGCAGATTGTGGCCGACCAGGTGCACATCGCCCGACACGCCGGTGTCGACCGTATAGTGATCGCGCTCGGCGGTCGACTGGAGGATCTCGGCGATGTTCTTCTTCACGGAGGCCGGCGTGATGCCGTGCTCCTGATTGTAGGTTTGCTGCTTGGCTCGCCGCCGCTCGGTCTCGGCCATGGCGTACTTGATCGAATCGGTCATCTGGTCGGCGTAGAGGATGACCCGGCCGTCGACGTTGCGCGCGGCGCGACCGATCGTTTGGACCAGCGAGGTCGGCGAGCGCAGGAAGCCCTCCTTGTCGGCGTCGAGGATGGCGACCAGGGCGCACTCGGGGATGTCGAGGCCCTCGCGCAGCAGGTTGATGCCGACCAGCACGTCGAAGGCGCCGAGCCGGAGATCGCGGATGATCTCGATGCGCTCCAGCGTGTCGATGTCGGAATGCAGGTAGCGACAACGGATGCCGGCCTCGTGCATGTACTCGACCAGATCCTCGGCCATGCGCTTGGTCAGCACCGTGACCAGCACGCGCTGGCCCTTCTTGGCGCAGTCGCGGCACTCGGCGATCAAATCGTCGACCTGCTTCTCGACCGGTCGTACCAGCACCATGGGATCGATCAGGCCGGTCGGCCGGATCACTTGCTCGATGAAGATGCCTTGCGTGCGCTCCATCTCCCACGGCCCGGGCGTGGCGCTGACATAGACCGACTGCGGGCGCAGCGTGTCCCACTCCTCGAACTTGAGCGGCCGGTTGTCGATCGCCGAGGGCAGGCGGAAGCCGAATTCGGCGAGCACGCTCTTGCGGTTGAAGTCGCCGCGGAACATGCCGCCGACCTGCGGCACGGTGACGTGGCTTTCGTCGACGATCAGCAGCGAATTCTCGGGGAAGTACTCGAACAGTGTGGGCGGCGGCTCGCCCGGGCGCCGACCGGTCAGGTATCGTGAGTAGTTCTCGATGCCGGCGCAGGCGCCGGTCGTCTCCAGCATCTCGATGTCGAACAGCGTGCGCTGCTCCAGCCGCTGCGCCTCCAGCAGCCGGCCGGCGCGGTTGAACTCGTCGAGCCGCTGCTTGAGATCGGTCTTTATCTGCTGGATGGCGTGCTGCATGGTCGGCCGCGGCGTCACGTAGTGGCTGTTGGCATAGACCACGATGTCGCCGAGCGTCGCCGTCTTCTCGCCGGTCAGCGGATCGAACTCCACGATCGACTCGATCTCGTCGCCGAACAGCTCGATGCGCCAGGCTTTGTCCTCGTAGTGGGCGGGGAACAGGTCGACCGTGTCGCCGCGCACCCGGAAGGTACCGCGCTGGAAGGCGTTGTCGTTGCGCTTGTACTGCTGCTCGACGAAGCGGCGCAGCAGGCTCGAGCGGTCGACCTTCTCGCCCTTGGCCAGGCGGAAAGTCATCGACTGGTAGTTCTCCAGCGGGCCGATGCCATAGATGCAGGACACCGAGGCGACGATCACCACGTCGTCGCGCTCCATCAGGGCGCGCGTCGCCGAATGACGCATGCGGTCGATCTGTTCGTTGATCGACGAGTCCTTCTCGATGTAGGTGTCGGTGCGCGGCACATAGGCTTCGGGCTGGTAGTAGTCGTAGTACGACACGAAGTACTCGACCGCGTTGTCCGGGAAGAACCCCTTCATCTCGCCGTAGAGCTGGGCGGCCAGCGTCTTGTTGGGCGCCAGCACCAGTGCCGGCCGGCCGGCGGCGGCGATGACGTTGGCCATGGTGAAGGTCTTGCCCGAGCCGGTAACGCCCAGCAGCACCTGATCGCGCTCGCCTCCCGAGACACCGCCGATCAACTGGTGGATCGCCGCAGGCTGATCGCCCGCCGGCGTGTAGTCCGACACCAGCCTGAACGGCTTGCCGCCGACCGTCTCCGGCCGGCGCTGCACGTAGGGCATGTGCAGGGGCACGGTCGAGACCGCGAGATTCTTCGAGGGCATGGCGCGCATTATATGGGATGACGCGGGCGCGTCGGCAATGCCGACGGCGTGCCGTGCACCTCGGGCGCACTGGCCTGCGTAGCTGTGCGATCGATCGGGACTCCATCCCAATTTGTTATCCTTTGGATAACGTATGTGATAGGAACGTCGCCTACGGACGGCCCGAGGCGAGGCGTGCATATGAACCACCTGGTCGTATTGGCCCATCCGCGCGAGGGCAGCTTCACGCGCGACATCTGCCGCATCTATGTCGATGCCGTGCAGGCGCGCGGGCATAGCGTGGTGCTGCGCGATCTATATGCGATGAAGTTCAATCCCGTGGCCAGCGTCGAGGACATCACAGGCAACAGCACCGGCCGCGTGCCAGCCGACATCAAGGTCGAGCAGGACCATTTGTTGTGGGCCGACGTGATCGCCCTGTTCCACCCCATCTGGTGGATCGATCGACCGGCAATTCTCAAAGGCTACATCGACCGCGTGTTCGCCATCGGCTTTGCTTACGGCCATGGCCCGAATGGCCCGGTGGGCGGCCTGAAGGGCAAGCGGTCAGTCATCTTCACCAGCGCAGGCTCGACGCAGGAGCACTTCGACGACAGCGGCAAGATGCGGGCGATTCTAGTGGCGCAGGACAAGGGCACGATGGAGTTCTGCAACATCGAGATGATCGAGCACGTCCATTTCTCGCCGCTCGGCCGGCGTAGCACACCCGAGATGGTTGACGGCTACAAGCGGCGGGTCGAGGAGGTCGTGCGCACGCACTTTTAGGGCGATCGCGGCTGCCGCTCGCCATCGCTGTCGCCTGCGACGTCGATGACGATTTTGCCGGTCTGCCGCCCGCTTTCGATGTAGCGATGGGCCTCGACAATGTCGTCGAGCCTGAACACGCGGTCGATTGCCGGACGTAGCGTGCCTCGCGCCAGATGCCCCGAAATGAAGTCGACGGCACGCCGCCGCCGCGCCGCGTCGAGCGTGATCTCCCACAGCGTGTAGCCGCGGATCGACAGGCTCTTGCGCAGGACGTCGAGCAGCGGGAAAGGAGCGGGATCGCGCGATAGCTGTCCGTACTCGAAGATCGTCGCTTGGTGGCCTGCCGCCTCGGCGAGTGTCCGGAGGCCGGGCCCGGCGATCGGATCGAGGGCGACGCGAAAGCCCTTGCCGTCGGTGATGGCCGATACGCGCGAAGCAAGGTCCTCTTCGTCGGTGACGACGACGTGGTGGGCGCCGCTCGCCAGCAGCAGATCGCGTTTGGCGGGATTGCGTGTCGCGGCGATGACCCGGCATCCCAGCAGCCGCGCCATCTGGATGGCGCCGCGACCGACACTGGAACTCGCCGCCGTGATCAGCACGGTATCGCCGGGCCGAAGGGTCGAGTGTTCGATCAGTGGCCCGTAGGCCGTGAGATACTGCTGCCACGCCGCGGCCGCCTCGAGATGCGAGAGGCCGTCCGGCACCGAGACGAGGACTCCGGCCGGCACGACCGCCCATTCGCCGTAGACGCCTCCACGCTGGATGTCGAAGGCGGGAATTGTCGACACGACGTCGCCAACCGAGACGCTCGTCACGCCTTCACCCAAGGCTTCGACGATGCCGCTGCATTCGCGGCCAAGTCGGGTGGGGAAGGTGGTGTCGCGCAATGGATACTCGCCGCGCCGATATTGCGCCTCCGAGTTGTTGAGCCCGATCGCGTGGACGCGCAGACGAACCTCGCCGGCTCGCGGTGCTTCTGGCGGGACCGCTTCCAGGCGCAGCACCTCTGGCCCGCCGACTTCGTAGAGGCGAACGATGCGGTCGCGGACCATCAGGCGTGCGGGCCGCCGTGCCGGGTTGTGACTTTCACTGCCGGCGACGCTATAACAGCCGCCAAGCCATGGCCAATTCCACCAAGCTCGCCTCGGCAGCCTACATCATGGCCTATGTGGCGCGGCACGAGCCCGAGCATGTCACCACCGAATCGATCGCGCGCGTGCTGAGGGACCATCCGGCGCGTGTCCGTCAGATCGTCGCGGCCCTGGTCAAGGCGGGGCTGATGAAGTCGCTGCGTGGCGCCACCGGCGGCATCGTGCTCGCCCGGCCACCCGCCAAGATCGACTTCCGCGAGATCTACGAGGCGATCGGGGACAAGTCGCCGTTGTCGCTCGCCATGCGCGAGGACGATCCGGGCCGCAACTACCCGTGCAATGTCCATCCCGTCATCTCCCGCCTTTACCGCGACATGGAGAGCGACCTGCTGCAGCGGCTGAGCCGCCTGACTCTGGACAAGGTGATCGATCGGCGGCCGACATAAGCTGACCTGCGCTGCAGTCACGGCTTTGCATTCCAGTCGTAGGGAAACGGCATGGTCCCGTGCTTTAGCACGATCGGCACCGCATAGCGCGGCACCTCGGTGCTGGCTTCGACGTCCAAGATGCAAAGCTTGCCCGACTTCAGCGCCGCCGCCAGCGCCGGTTTCAGCTCGGATGGCCGGGATACCTTGAACACCGTCGCCCGCAACGCTTCTCCGATCAGTTTCAGGTCGGGGTTCCACAACTCGCCGGTCTTCTCGATGCGGTAGTGGTCGCCGACGCCGCGACCGAACTTGGCCTTGGCGCCTTCGACCTCGGCCTGGATGGTCCGGTTGTTGAGCACGATCACCACGCCCGGCACGCCGTATTCTGTCGCCGTCGCGAGCGACAGGCCGGTGTGGATGAAGGACTGATCGCCCACCCAGACGACCACCGGCTTGCCCGGACGCTCGAGGCCGGCGCCGACGACGCCCGGCGGGGCGAAGCCCATCTGGCCGAACTGCTGGTTGTTGGTGGCGAACCACGGATGCTTCAGCGTGAAGAAGGCCGGCAGGAAGTTCATGATGAAGCCGGTGTCGCAAATCACCGACGCATCGGGTGCGACCTCGTTCACGACGTCCGACGCATCCTTCACGATGCGGGCATAGTGCATCGGAGCCAGGTCGGACTCGACCAACGACTTGATTTCCTTCAGCCAGTTGTCACGCCATCCGGCGATCGACTTCAGCCAAGATGCCGTCTTAGGTGTGCTGCGCACAGCGGCCGCCAGCGCGGTCAATGCCTTGCCGGCGTCGCTCACGATGCCGACATCGACCGGATAGACCCGGCCGATCTCGCCGGGGTCGATATCGACGTGGATCAGCTTCTGCGTCTTGCCGAAATCGTAGAACGACCAGCCGGCCGTGTTGAGGTCGTTGAAGCGCGCGCCGACGTTGATCACGAGATCGGCCTCGATCGCGGCGCGCACGCCGTGGCCTGTGCCGGACCGATCGACCACGCCCAGTGACAGCGGGTGGTCCTCGGGCAGTGCCCCTTTGGCGCCGAAATTCGTGGCAACCGGAATTTGGGCCACCTCGGCCAACTCGCGCAGCTCGTTCCAGGCACGCGCATTGTTGACGCCCGTTCCGACCCATAGGAAGGGCCGCTCGGCCGCTGCGATCATGCCGGCTGCGCGCGCGATGGTCTGCGGATCGGGACCCGGGCTGTGGATGTTGGTGAGCCAGCCGTCGATGTCCGGCAGGTCGATCTCGACCGGCGTGTTCTGGACGTCGAGGGGCATGTAGACCACGACGGGGCCGGGCCGGCCGGTGATCGCCGCCTTGTACGCCCGCATGGCCGACTGTAGCGCCGTATCAGGTCGCACGGTCATCACAGCATGCTTGGTGATCGGTCGGAAGAGCTGGAGGAACTCGTCCTCGCCGTAGCGATAGACTTCCTGGATACCGCCGCGGCCGAGCCATTTTGTGGGCCCGCCCGCCATCAGGCAGAACATTGGCGTCGAATCGTAGAACGCCTCGGCGATGCCGGGAATGGTGTTGAAGTTGCCGGGACCTACGGTGGTGCAGGTCACCGGGATGGGCAGCGTGCGCCGCATGCGCCATTCAATGTCGGCCATGTGTATGGCGTGCACTTCGTGCCGGGTGCGAATGCCCGGGATCTTGACCTCGTACTCCAACGCATCGAGGAGGCCCCAATTGGCATGGCCGTTGTACAGGTAGTAGCGGCGGGTGCCGACAGCCTTGAGAAAATGCGCAACCGCCTGCGCCGCGGTCAATTTGGGCATCGCCGTTCTCCAAAGCAGAGCCGTTGGTCAGGCGCCGTTGGCGGCTCGAGCCGGCGGCTGGGCCATCTCAATCGGGCTTGATGTTGGCTGCGGCGACGATCTCGCCCAGGCGCTTGGCCTCGGCGGCGATGCGTGCCATCGACGCCGCCGGCGTCATCGACACCGGCTCGGCGCCGATCGTCGCCCACCGCTCGCGCACGTCGGGCATGGCCACGACCTTGGCGAGCGCGGCGGCCAACGTATCGATCGTCGTCTTGGGGGCACCGGCCGGCGTCATCAGGGTCGCGAACTGCACCAGCTCGAGGCCGGCGAAGCCAGCTTCTGCGATGGTCGGCACGTCCGGCAACGCCGCCAGCCGTTTGGGCCCCATCACTGCGAGCGCCACGACGGCGCCGCTCTTGACGTGGCCGACGATGCTGGCCGGGGTCTCGAACATGACTTTCACGCGGCCGCCGATGAGGTCGACGACGGCCTGTGCCGCACCCTTGTACGGCACGTGCAGGAGGTCGGTCCCGGTATCGCACTTGAACAGCTCGCCGAGCAGGTGCGCCGACGTGCCGTTGCCGCCCGTACCGTATTCGATCTTGCCCGGCTGCGCCTTGGCGGCGGCAACCAGCTCGCGCACCGACTTCACATTCAACGAAGGGTTGACGATCAGGACCGGCGCGGTCTCCAAGAAGGTGCCGACCGCTTCGAAGTCCTTCAACAGATCGTAGCCGAGCTTGGGGTACATGCTGCGGCTGATGATCTGCGGCATGGATATGAACACCAGCGTATAGCCGTCGGGCGCAGCACGTGCCGCGACCTCGGCGCCGATGTTGCCGCCGGCGCCGGGCTTGAAGTCGAGGACGACCGGTTGGCCGAGCTGCTCCTTCAGCTTGTCGGCCAGCGTGCGGTTCATGACGTCGGTCGAGCCGCCGCCGGGGAACGGCACGATCAGCGTCAACGGCCGTGTCGGAAAGCTCTGTGCTCGTGCCGATGGCGCGGCGCCGACGGCGAACAGGCCGAGCAGTGCATGGCGGCGGGTAGGGCGCATCGCTGGCGTCTCCCAAAATACGGGCTGCGTCGACTCTACCGAATTGATATTGACCGAATAACAAATGGCTCGTTACGCTGCAAGGGCTTTTGCACTGAAGGAACCGCGATGACTGTCCTCGGCGATCAACACGTTGTGGTCATCGGCGGCAGCTCCGGCATGGGCTTGGCGATTGCGCGTGCCGCCGCCGCTGCCGGCGCACGCGTCACCATCGCCGGACGCGGCGAGACGAAGCTTGCCCGCGCCGTGGCGCAAGCCGGTAGCCGGGCGACGTACCGTCGGCTCGACATCACCGACGAGGTTGCTGTGGCGGCGTTCTTCGAGGCGACGGAGGCGATCGACCATCTCGTGGTGACGGCGCACGCCTCGTCGGCTGTCACCGGCGCCATCGACACGTTGGCGAACATGACGGTGGCGTCGGCCCGCACCTTCATGGAAACCAAGTTCTGGGGTCCGTTCGTTGCAGCCAAGTACGGCCAGCACAAGCTGCAACCGCAAGGCTCGATCATCTTCTTCAGTGGCGCCGCCGGCGTGCGCAAGCTGTTGCCGCACCATGCCGCCATCGGCGCGACCAACGGCGCCGTCGAGGCCTTGGCCCGTCAGCTCGCCAGGGAGATCGCGCCCAAGCGCGTGAATGTCATCGCCGCCGGCCTGGTACGGACGCCGGCCTATGACGGGCTGAGCGCGGAGGTGCGCGACAGGATGTATGCCGACTATGCCAAGACCGCGCTGGTCGGTCGTGTCGGCCGGCCGGAGGACATCGCCCAGGCGGCCCTCTATCTCATGAGTAACACCTATGTGACCGGCCAGGTGCACGAGATCGATGGTGGTCGTCCGTGATCCGGTGCGGCAGCGTTACGTGACGGCGCGCTGACGGCGGCCTATCCTGCCTGGGGCGCCGGCTCGCTGGCGTTGTACGCGCCATGCCGGACCTGTTGTCTCTTCCCTTCTTGATCTGCGCAGCCGTTGCCTGCATCGCCGGCATGGTGCGCGGCTTCGCCGGATTCGGCGCCGCCATGCTGATGACGCCGGCTTTCTCGGCGCTCTTCGGCCCCGCGGTCGGCGTGGCGCTCTGCCTGTTGCTGGAGATCGCGGTGGCGTTGCCGCTGGTGCCCGGTGTCGTGCGCCTGGTCGACTGGCGCCGCATCGGCCTTCTGCTGCTGGCCGCGGTCGTCGGTGTGCCGGTCGGCAACCTCGTGCTGACCAACGCCGATCCCGAGCCGATGCGCTGGGCGATCTCGGCCATCGTGCTCGGCGCAGTGGCGTTGCTGGCGAGCGGCTGGCGGTTCGCCGGCCAGCCGCGCGCGGTCACCACCTTGGCCGCGGGCGCGAGCAGTGGCTTCCTCAACGGGCTGGCCGGCATGGCGGGGCCGCCGATCGCCTTCTACTACCTCGCCGGCAACGATCCGGTGGCCCGCGTGCGGGCGAACCTCACCACCTACTTCGTGTTCGTCGATCTGGTGGCCATCACCGCCTTCTTCTCGCGCGGGCTGATCGACGGTGACACGCTCTTCCTCGGCCTGTTTCTTGCACCGGCCGTGATGGCGGGGGGCGTGCTGGGTGGTTGGCTGTTTCCGTTGGCCAGCGAGCGCTTCTATCGCGGCCTCGCCCTGGTCCTGTTGACCGGCGTTGCAGCCGGCGTCTTGATCCTGTGAGCGGGAACGCGTAGCGGAGCGGCCATGAAGATCTGGGACAGGATCGTCGACGCAGTGACCCGGCTCGCCAACGGCGAGCCGTTCGGCGCGCTGCTCGGTCCTGCGACTGCGGCCGCAGACGAGGGCAGCCATCCCGGCCTGCGCGAGATCGCCTTCACCATCGGCGTGATCGCACTGGGCGCCAAGATGGCCGGCGCCGACGGCGAAGTGTCGGAGACAGAGGCGGCGGCCTTCCGCGAATTCTTTCGCGTGCCGCCCGGCGAGGAAAAGAACGTCGAGCGCTTCTTCGATCTCGCCAAGCGCGATGTCGCTGGTTTCGAGACCTATGCGCGCAAGCTCGCCGCTCTCTTTCCCGATGCACCGGAAATCCTCGAGAACGTACTGGAAGGCCTGTTCGATATCGCCAAGGCCGACGGCCCGATCGGTGCGGCCGAGGCCGACTATCTGGCGCAGGTGGCACGCATCTTCGGCCTCAGCAGTGCGCGTTTCGAGCGCGCCAAGGCGGCGGCGCTGGGCGTGATCGAGTGCGAGCCCTGCGTCATCCTGGGTGTCGATCCGCTGGCGACCGACGAGCAGATCCGCGATGCCTGGTTGCGCCATGTGAGGGCCAACCATCCGGACCGGTTGATCGCCCAAGGGCTGCCCGAGGAGGCGATCGCGGTCGCCAATCGCAAGCTTGCCCTGATCAACGCCGCATATGACCGGCTGCGGCGCGAGCGCGGTCTGGTCCCGGCGTGATCGACCGCCCATCGCCCAACCACGCGCCACGGCCGGCGGATGCCGTCGATGTTCTGGTGCTCCACTATACCGAGCTGGCGCTCGCGCCATCGCTCGACATCCTGTGCGACGATCGCCGGTCGCAACGCGTCAGCGCCCATTATGTGCTGGCCGAGGACGGCACGGTCTACCGCCTGGTGCCGGAGGATCGTATTGCCTGGCACGCCGGGCGGTCGCATTGGCGCGGTCGCGAGGCCTTGAATGCCAGCTCGATCGGCATCGAGATCGTGAACCTGCATGGCGACCGTCACGACTATCCAGCCGTGCAGATCGACGCGTTGATCGAGCTGTGCCGCGGTATTGTCGGGCGCCATCCGGCGATCGTGGCGCGCAACGTGGTGGGTCATTCCGACATCGCACCCAAGCGCAAGATCGATCCCGGCCTGCGCTTTCCGTGGGCGAGGCTGGCGGCGAGCGGCATCGGCCTGTGGCCGCGGTCCGGAGCGGCACCGATCGACGGCGACATCCAAGCCGCCCTGCAGCGCTTCGGCTATCCGCCGGCCGTCGATGTTGCGACCGCCGACATCGTCGCGGCTTTCCAGCGCCGCTACCGTCCGGCGCGGGCCGATGGCCTGGCCGACGGCGAAAGCCGAGCGTTGCTCGCCGACCTGCTTGACCAGGTGGGGCACGAAGCCTAGCTAACCAACCGTCAGACGGCCGGATGGCTGCACTTGCGCGGGCGACCGCGGAGGTGAGGAAAGTCCGGGCTCCACGGAGACACGGTGCCGGCTAACGGCCGGCGGGGGCGACCCCAGGGAAAGTGCCACAGAGAACAGACCGCCGGCCCGGCTCGCCGGGCGGCAAGGGTGAAACGGTGGGGTAAGAGCCCACCGCGCGACCGGCAACGGAAGCGGCACGGCAAACCCCACCGGGAGCAAGACCAAATAGGGGTGGCACGCCGGGCAACCGGCAGCGGTGTTTCCGCGTCGCCGCCCGGGTCGGTCGCGCGAGGCGCTCGGCAACGGGCGTCCCAGAGGAATGGCCATCCCTCGCTCTCGGGCGAGGACAGAACCCGGCTTATAGGCCGTCTGACCTCATTTTTGTTCAGTAGCGACGACGTCCGTCGATCGTCGGAGGTCTATGGCGCCGTTGCATTGGGTTCAGGGTGGGCGACAGGATTTTTCTTATCACCGTCGGCGACCGCTTTGAGGTTCCTATCCATAACATGGCAGAATCAACTAATTGTGGATCAGACTATGATAGAAGTAGTAGATTTAGCGTCTAAGAGCTTCAGATTCCTTGTGGAATCTTGCTCTTCGACGTTGCTTACCTGAAATTCCCATGCTATCCCATGGTATCCCGTAAAGCGGACGCCGGCGCGTGGGGCCTCGGCGGCGGGATGCAGGGGGATCGGGGCCGTGGCATTTCGGTCCGAAATCCTGATGAAGCTCGACAAGAAAGGCCGGGTATTGTTGCCCGCCGCCTTCCGCGATGAGCTGCCTGCCGACGATCGCGGCGCCTTCGTGCTGTACCACTCACCCAACCTCGCGGGTGTGGTGAACGGCAATTCGCGTGCCGGATTCGATGCCATGCTTGACCGGCTGCGTGCCGAGGCGCTTGGCCCCAAGGGCGCGCTCAAGGTCGCCTTGGACGACGAGGCGTTCGATCCGGCCGGCTACCTGTCGGCCTCCGCCCGCACCATTGCCATGGAACCCGACGGCCGCTTCTCGTTGCCTGCCGAGTTCTCGACCGTGCTCGAGGTCGGCGATGGCGTGATGCTGGTCGGCAAGGGCGATAAGTTCCAGCTGTGGAATCCCGGCCGCTGGCAGGCCCGTCGCGAGTCCGATCGCGGCAAGATGGCGGCCTTCGTGCGCGGCTTGGGCGGAGGCGACGCATGAGTGGCCGCCACGTTCCGGTGATGGTGCGCGAGGTCGTCGAGGCGCTGCAGCCGCGCGATGGCGGGCGCTATCTCGACGGCACGTTCGGCGCCGGCGGCTACACGACCGCCATGCTCGATCGCGCCGATTGCCGGGTCTTCGCCGTCGACCGCGATCCCGATGCCATCGCCACCGGCCGCGCCCTTGCCGAGCGCTATGCGCCGCGCTTGCGTCTGATCGAAGGCCGGTTTGGCGACATGGCCGAGCTGCTCGCGGCCGAGGGCGTCGAGGACGTCGATGGCGTGGCGCTCGACCTCGGCGTGTCGTCCATGCAGCTCGACCAGGCCGATCGGGGCTTCTCGTTCCGCGCCTCCGGTCCGCTCGACATGCGCATGGAGAAGGTTGGCCTGTCGGCGTCCGACCTGGTGAACGACGCCGAGGAAGCGCAGCTCGCCGACATCATCTGGCGCTATGGCGAGGAGCGGCGCAGCCGTCGTGTGGCGCGCGCCATCGTCGAGGCGCGCAGGACCAAGCGGATCGAGACCACCGGCGAGTTGGCCGAGACCGTGCGCCGCGCCGTCGGCCCGCAGGGCCGGGACGAGAGCGATCCGGCGACACGCACTTTCCAGGCGCTGCGCATTGCCGTGAACGACGAGTTGGGCGAGCTCGAGCGCGGCTTGGCGGCGGCCGAGCAGGTGCTGGCGCCGGGTGGCCGGCTCGCCGTCGTGTCGTTCCATTCGCTGGAAGACCGCACCGTCAAGGCGTTCGTGCGCGCCCGCGCCGGCCGTACGCCCAGGCCGTCGCGCCATTCGCCGCAATCCGGCGAGGCTGCTCCCGTTGCCCTGCACGACCTCACGCGCAAGCCGGTGCTGCCGTCGGCCGCCGAGATCGCCGCCAACCCGCGCGCCCGGTCGGCACGCTTGCGCGTCGCCGAGAAACTGGGAGGCCGCGCATGATCCACCGCGGCCTGGTGTTCTGGTCGGTCGCGGCAGTTGCCACGGCGATCGGCCTGTTCACCGTCAAGTACAAGGTGCAAGACCTCGAGGAGAGGATCGATCGCACCAACCAGAAGATCGTCGAGAGCCAGCAGGCTACGCACATGCTGCGGGTCGAATGGGCCCATCTCAACGAGTCAGAGCGCATCGAGCGCCTGGCGATCAAGCATCTCAAGCTCGAGCCCGCATCGATCAAGCAGGTCGTGCGGCTCGATTCCCTCAACCAAGATTCAAAGCCCCCGCGTCGCGATCCACCACTCCCTTCCCCCCCACGAACGGGCAACGACGTTCCCTCGTCGACTTTGCCCGGTGGTGGTCGCGTCGCAGCGGAGGCCGGCAGCCCCTCGCCGGCCTCCGCACCCCCTCCCGGGCGTTCGACCGGACCCTCGACGCCCCCTCGACCGGCCACGATCCAAGAGCCGGCAACAGCGGGTCCGGTAGGCGACGGCCAGAGCGCCGCGGTCTCCATCGATGAAATCCTCTCGCGTCAAGAAGGGGGTCGTCGGTGAAGCTGTGGCGCAAAAAGGCCCCGCCCGAACCGGCCGCCGCGCAAAACGCGGCGGCCGGCGCGCGTTACGGATCGGCGCAGGAGCGTCTCAAGGGCGATGCCCAGGAGACAGCACGCCAGCGCCTGGTCATGGCCTCGGCGCTGTTCACGGTGGTTTTCGCTGCCGTTGCTCTGCGCATGGTCTATGTCTCGCTGTTGCGCGACAGCGCCGAGCCGACGCAGCGCGTCGCCGCGCGCGGCGGCTCGATCCAATCGGAGCGTGCCGACATCGTCGACCGGCACGGTGCGGTGCTGGCCACGTCGGTGCCGGTGGTATCGGCGTTCGTCAATCCGCGCCTTCTGATCGATCCGTCCGACGCCGCGCGCAAGATCGCCACGGCGTTGCCCGACCTCAAGTACGACGACATCAAGGCCAAGCTCGAGGAAGACAAGACCTTCGTCTGGATCAAGCGGGGGCTCAGTCCGCGTGAGCACGACCGGGTCAATCGCCTGGGCATTCCGGGCCTCGAATTCCAGGCCGAAGAAAGGCGCCTCTATCCGCAGGGCACGGCCGCCGCGCACATTCTGGGCTACGCCAGTGTCGACAATGCCGGCCTGGCCGGCGTCGAGCGCTACTTCGACCAGCAGCTGCAAAGTGGCGAAACTCTGCAGCTCGCGATCGACCTGCGCCTGCAGCGTCTGGTCGAGCGCGAGATCGCCCGCGCCGTCGAGAAGTTCAAGGCGATCGGCGCCACTGCCGTCGTGATGGATGCGACCAACGGCGAGATCCTCGCCATGGCGTCGCTGCCGACCTACGACCCCAATAGCGCCAAGACCATCACCAACGAGGCGCTGTTCAACCGTGCCACGCTCGGCGTCTACGAGCAGGGTTCAACCTTCAAGATCTTCAACACCGCGATGGCGCTCGACACCGGCCGGGTGACGATGAGCAGCGTGTTCGACGCCACCGCGCCGATCAAGATCGATCGCTTCACCATCAACGACGACCACGCCCAGCGCCGGCCGCTCACCGTGCCGGAGCTGTTCAGGTTCTCGTCCAACATCGCCTCGGCCAAGATGGCGGTGGAGATGGGCGCCGATACCCAGCGCGCCTTCTTCGACAAGATCGGCTTCCTGAAGCCGCTCAACACTCAACTCACCGAGGTCGCGGCGCCGCTTTACCCGCGGCACTGGATGAAGATCAACACCATGACCATCGCCTTCGGTCACGGCATCTCGGTGACGCCGCTGCACCTCGCGACCGGCACGGCCGCCGTGGTCAATGGCGGCATTCTGTACTCGCCGAGCCTGGTCAAACGTACGGCTGACGGGGCCTCTGGTCGTCGCGTCATCCAGGCCAAGACCTCGACCATGATGCGCCAGCTCATGCGGCTGAACGCCGTCGAAGGTACGGGCAAGAACGCCGACGTGGCAGGCTACGAGGTCGGCGGCAAGACCGGCACGGCCGAGAAGCCGGGCCGCGGCGGCTACCGCCAAAAAGCCCTAATCAGCTCGTTCGTTGGCGCTTTCCCGATGAACGATCCCAAGTTCGTCATCCTGGTCTCGCTCGACGAGCCCAAGGGCACCGCCGAGACCCACGGCTACGCTACGGCAGGCTGGGTTGCCGCGCCGTCGGTCAAGGTCATCGTAGATGGCATCGTGTCGCTCTATGGCATCCTGCCAGGCGATCTGAAGGAGGGCCTGCCGCCGCTCGCCATCGCGTCGACGCCGGTGCCCGCACCCTTGCCGCCGCCGCAACTCGTGCCGGCAAGCGCCCGTCACCGCGGCCCGCAAGAGCCGCGCAGGGCCCTGCCGGTCCGGCCCGGCCCCAACCAGGCCGCCGTCGCACCCGCCAAGGGAGTGCGCAGCGTTGCGGCTGAGTGAGCTCATGCGGTCGGCTGACGAGACGGCTGCTACGCCTCCCGTGTTGCCCCATGACCCCGTCCTGTCCGGCCTGACTCTCGACTCCCGGCAGGTGGTGCCTGGCTTCCTGTTCGCCGCGCTCACCGGCAGCCGCCAGGACGGTGCGACCTTTGTGGCCGATGCTGCCGCGCGCGGCGCCGTGGCGATTCTCGCCGCGCCCGATGCGCGTCTGCCGCCGCTCGATCCCGCCGTCGTGGTGATCCGCGACGCCAACCCACGTCGCCGCCTTGCGCTCATGGCGGCAGCCTTCGCCGGCCGGCAGCCGGCCGTGATCGCCGCGGTCACCGGCACCAACGGCAAGTCCTCGACCGTGCACTTCTTGCGGCACATCTGGTCGAAGCTCGGCCACTCGGCGGCGAGCGTCGGCACGCTCGGCATCTTCTCGGCCGATCTTACGCGGCCGGCCGGTCTCACGACGCCCGATCCGGTGAAGCTGCATGAAGACCTGGCGATCTTGGCGCACCAGGGTGTGACGCATCTGGCGATCGAGGCGTCGAGTCACGGCCTCGATCAGCATCGCCTCGACGGGCTGCGTCTGTCGGCCGCCTGCTTCACCAATCTCACGCACGAACATCTCGACTACCACTCGTCGATGGACGCCTACTTCGCTGCCAAGGCACGCTTGTTCGACTCACTGCTGCCGAAAAGCGGCTGCTCCGTCGTCAATGCCGACAGCGATCGTGCGGCGGCGATGTCGGCGATTTGCGCTCGCCGAGGCATCCGCTGTTGGACGTACGGCGCGAAGGGTCAGGAGTTCCGCTTGCTCGCCAACCGTCCGACGGCAGCCGGCCAGCATCTTGCCATCGAGCTGTTGGGTGTGCAGTACGAGGTCGAGCTGCCGCTGGTCGGCGGCTTCCAGGCGTCGAACGCCTTGGCCGCCTTGGCGCTTGCCGTGGTGACCGGCGCCGATGCCGCACCTGCCGCG
>VGCQ01000019.1 GCA_016870055.1 Alphaproteobacteria bacterium
CGGCGATCGGATCCTCGTGGCGGCGCTGCGCCTCGCGCACGGCATGGCCGATGGCGATCGCCTTGGTCGTCGTGCCGTGGATGCCCCACTTCTTGACCTCGGCGCCGCTGCGCGGCGCCTTGCAGGTCGAGGCGATCGAGCCGTACTCGACGCAGATCTTGCGGCTGACGCGCTCCATCCACTTCCAGGTCGGCACCGATTCCACGACCGATTCCAGGCCGCGCACGTCGACCGTGGTGAGCGGACAAGGCTTCAGGTCGCCGACTGCGACCGATGTCATCTGCGCTTCTGGATAGGCCCGACCCATCATGTCGGAATCGATCACCGGGCGCTTCAAATGTGCGGCCGCCATCAGGGGCTGGATCGAGTTGCCGCCGCCGATCTCGAGCGACATGATTCCGCGGAAGCGGATATCGATATGCTCCTCCATCAGCGCGACGGCGCGGGCGATGGTGCGGCTGTCGGTCAGCCGCTCCTGGCCGACCAGGGGCGCGCCCATGTTCGACACTGCGGCCACCCAGTCGTCATCGGCGAGCTCGTCCGCCGGCATGAGCTGGACGCGATGGCCTTCCTTGTACAGCGCCCGCATGTTGAGCAGGCCGAGATACGGGCTGCCGCCGCCGCCGGTGCCCAGCACCCAAGCGCCAACGGCCAGCGATTCGATGTCATCCAATGTGATGTCGCGCAACGGCATGACGTTTGCCAATTCTCCCCACCCCTCCTATGTAGCCGCCAGCTGGATCGCTGACAAAGCATCAGTAACCGAGGAGAAACCGAAGCATGCCGGAGTCGTTCAAACTCGTCGCCTTCTGCGGCAGCCTGCGCGCGGCGTCGTTCAACCGCATGGCGCTCAATGCCTTCATCGATCGGCTGCCGGCCGGCGGCTCCGTCTCGACCGTCGAAATCGGCGACTGGCCGCTGTACAACGCCGACATCCAGGCCAGAGGGTTTCCCGACACGGTGCAGGCTGCACAAAAGGCCATGCTCGAGGCCGACGGCATCGTGCTGGTGACGCCGGAGTACAACTACGGCACGTCGGCGGCGTTGAAGAACGCCATCGACTGGCTGTCGCGCATGATCCCGCAACCGTTCGCCGCCAAGCCGGTGGCGATCTTCGGCGCCGCCGGCGGCCTTCTGGGCACGGCGCGCGCGCAGTATCAGCTGCGGCAAACGCTGGTGTTCCTCGACGGGCGGCCGCTCAACAAGCCGGAGGTCATGATCGGCCAGGCGGCCAATCGCTTCACCGACGGCAAGCTCACCGACGAGGCGACCGGCAAGCTTCTAGCCGATCTCGGCGCAGCGCTGGCGCTGGCTGTGCGCCAGGCCAGAGCGGCGGCGACGGTGACGTGACGGAGACGTAGAGCGCAATCCGCTCCGCTGATTCCACCTGGGTGGATTGTGCTCCAGCTAGCCGCTATCGCGGCCGTAAGCTCATGATGTAGGCGGCCAGATCATCCTGCTCGCGCGCGCCGAGCTGAAAGTCGGGCATGCGGCTGTGGGTGGCGGTCATGGCGCCCTTCAACGTCGCAGCATTGATGTCCGGCCGGGCCGCCAAGGCGGGGAATGTCGGCAGGCCGTCCGACCGGCCGGTGGTTGCGGCGCGGCTGACGATATGGCAGCTGGCGCACCAACGCTCGGCCAGCGCCTGTCTGCGCGCCACATCTTGCGCCTTCGCCATGGGCACCATCATCGTAAGAGTAGTGATCGAAAGCAGTGTCGAAGCCTTCGCGATCGCTGCCATGATGGCGGCAATCTCGAACGACGTGGCGCGCGACGCTTTGATCTAACGCAAATCCTCCTTGGTCTTCACGTGTTCTGGCTGGACGCCTAGCCCCAGGACGCGCGCGGGAATGCGCCGCAGGAACGGCACGGCATTCATCAGCCGCACCGGCCACGGCGGTCGCAACGGTCGGGTCCCGGCGAGCGTCGGCGCAATCATGCGGTTCTGCAGGAAGACCTGGATTGCCTGGGTGGCGCGCACCGGCCACGACCGACGCGCCTGCACGGCGGCGAGGTCGGAGTCTTTCAGCCGGCCTTCCCTGAGCGGCGCGGCCAGGATGTTGGCGGCGGCGACGGCGTCCTGGACGGCGATGTTCACGCCGACGCCGCCGATCGGCGACATGGTGTGGGCGGCATCGCCGATGCACAGCAAACCGGGCTTCCACCACTTGTCCAAGCGTTCGACACCGACGGTCAGAAGTTTCAGATCGTCGACAGTCGCAAGCTCGCCGACGCGCTCGGCGAGGAACGGCATGAGCTCGACGATACGCTGTCGGAAGCGCTCGATGCCCGCCGCCTTGATGGCATCGGCCGAGCCTTTGGCGATGACATAGGCGCATTGCCAGTAGTCGCCGCGGTCGAGCGTCACCAGGATGCTGCCGCGATCGAAACGGCCCATGCTCTCGGTCGTGTCACCGGACCGGTGGCTGATGCGAAACCACAGCACGTCCATCGGTGCGCCAAGCACGATCGGCTCGAAGCCGGCGCGCGCGCGCACGACCGAATGGCGACCGTCGGCACCGACCACCAGGTCGGCGCGGATTTCCTGCGACGCGCCTGCGACGGTGGCACGCACGCCGACCACGCGGCCGCCCTCCTCGATCAGGTCGGTCGCCTCGGCTCGCATCAGGGCGGTGAAGGTTGGATGGCGTTTGCCGCGAGCCGCCAGGAAGTCGAGGAAATCCCATTGCGGCATCATGGCGATGTAGGGCGCGCGGACCGGCAGATGGGAGAAGTCGCCGACCACCACCCGTTCTTCGCCGAACTGCGCCGTGAAGCGGCCGATCTTGTGGTGCGGCAGCGCGAGGAAGTCGTCGAGCAGCCCGAGCTCGTCCATCACGTTCAGCGTCGAGGGATGCACCGTGTCGCCGCGAAAATCGCGCAGGAAATCGGCGTGCTTCTCCAGGACGACGGCGCCGACGCCGGCCCGTGCCAACAAAAAGCCCAGCATCATGCCCGCCGGCCCGCCACCGACGATGCAGCACTGGGTGCGCAACGCGGTCAATCGAGCATCTCGCGCAGCACACGGCCGGTCGCGGTGATGGCGAGCAGCGTCGGCACGCCGAGCGGGCCCTTCACGGCCGCCTTGGTCGCCGGCGTGTAGCCCATGCAGTCCATGGCCACCAGGTCGGGCTTGCGCGCCGCCAGGCGCTCGGCGGCCGCCACCATCTCCGCCGTGCCGGCGCTCGGCGCCAGCGCCTCGGCCACGACCTCGACGCCCGGCCGCGCCCACTTCGACGCGAGCTTCTCGCCCTGCTCGGCGAGCGGGATCAGCAGGCCGAGCCGGCCGCGCGGCAGCAGGCCCGCCGCCAGGCCGGCCAGCACGCGCGAAGGGAAGAGAACGTTCTCGTCGCCCGGCATGGCGGGGAACTCACCGGTGCAGGCATAGACCAGCACGTCGCAGCCGTCGGCGCGCAGCGTCGCGAGCACCGCCGGCGAACGGGCGATCACCGCCTTCTTGGAGATCTTCACATCGCGGCCGCCACCCTTGCCGTCGCCTCGCAGGCGCGTATAGAGCGTGTCGCCGCCCGATTCCGGCTTCAGCCGGTCGACCTCGTGGTCGCTCAAGCCGTCGAGCGCGCCGCGCAACACGACTTGGGTACCGGCCGGCGCATGGGCGGCGAACAGGGCCGCGATGTCGTCACGCGGCGCCTGACCAATGGTGGCAATCCCGAGTTTTCTCGACATTGGAGGGGATCATAGCGCCTCGACGCGCATTGGCCAGCCAGCTCGTTCGCAGTACAACCCAGCCATGCTCGATCGCATCACCTTCAACGCAACCGCCATGGGGGGCGGGGGGCGCGATTGCATTCGCGGCATGCGGATCGCCGTCGCCGTGATCGTGTCGCCAATCGCCGATGAC
Organism: Alphaproteobacteria bacterium; assembly: GCA_016870055.1. Lineage (GTDB taxonomy): Bacteria > Pseudomonadota > Alphaproteobacteria > Reyranellales > Reyranellaceae > Reyranella. Next base: position 3,863 of record VGCQ01000019.1, read on the forward strand.
GCGACGTTCGACGACGTCCTGAACGGGTTTCCGGCACTCGAACGCGAGGACGTTCGCCGAGCCCTTGCCTATGCCGCCGCGCTGACGAAGGTGGACTTTGCCGACATTGCTGCCGCTACCGATGCGCCGTTTCCGAGCGTCATCGTGTTCCGCCTGCGCTTTGGCCGCTCGACGAGCGCGGCTGGAGTCAGCCCTCCAACAGCACCGCGTCCGAGTCGCTCCAGGCGAGCCCGACGACGTCACCGGGGCGACGTGACGCCCGCTCGCCGGCATGGGTTTCGCGCACCAAGAACGAGCGACCATCGCCGCTGCGCACCCGTAAAAGCGTCGAGCCGCCGAGGAAGTTGGCGGTCTCGACGGTGCCCGAGACGCGCGCGCCGTCGGCCACCAGTCGGATCTTCTCGGGTCTGAGCGCGCGGGCGCGGCCGCCCTCTTCCAGGATGTTGATCTCGCCGATGAAGTCGGCGACGAAGCGCGTGCGCGGCCGTTCGTAGATCTCGGTAGGGGCGCCGACCTGCTCGACGCGGCCGTGGTTCATGACGGCGATGCGATCGCTCATGGCCAGCGCCTCCTCCTGGTCGTGAGTGACGAAGACCAAGGTGACGCCGAGCCGCCGCTGCAGCTCCTTCAGCTCGAACTGCATCTGCTGGCGCAGCTTGCGGTCGAGGGCGCCCAAGGGTTCGTCGCACAGCAACACCGGCGGCTCGACGACGAGGGCACGGGCGAGCGCCACGCGCTGCTGCTGGCCACCCGAGAGCTGGCTGGGCTTGCGCGTCTCCAGGCCGGTCAGCGCGACCTGGGCCAGCGCCGCCTTAACCCGGCGCTCGATCTCGGACTTGGCGATCTCACGCATACGCAAGCCGAAGGCGACGTTCTCCGCCACGGTGCGGTGCGGGAACAGGGCGTAGGACTGGAACACCATGCCCATGTCGCGCTTGTGCACGGCGACGTCGGTGATGTCGCGGCCGCCGACATGGATGCGACCCGAGTCGGGCCGCTCGAAGCCGGCGATCATGCGCAGGCTGGTGGTCTTGCCGCAGCCGGACGGACCGAGCAGCGAAAAGAACTCGCCGGCGGCGATATCGAGCGTCACCCCGTCGACGGCCACGACACGGCCGTCGAAGGTCTTGGTCACATCGTCGAGCTTGATGGTGGCGGAGGTCAGCGGGTCAGCCCCTCAGAAGCCTCGTCACCCGCGCGTCGATATCCTCCTTGCGCGCATTGTACCATTTCCAGTCGGGCTGGATCAGCGTCGCCACTTTGGCTTCGGTGGTGAGCAGCTTGGCGTCGTACTTGGCGTCGAGCTTCACCTTCTTGTTGGCCGTCGAATACCACACACCCTCGGCCAAGAGCTTCTGCACGTCGGGCCGCAGCATGTAGTCGATGTAGGCGAAGGCCAGTTCCTTGACCTTCGAGCCAGGCGTCACGTTCAGCACCTGCTCGAGCGCCAGCACGCCCTCGGAAGGGCTGGCGAAGTCGACCGGCTGGTTCTGGCCGTCATAGCGATAGACGCCCGAATCGTGGATGACGCCCATCGAGACCTCGCCGGCCAGCAGCATCTTCTCCATCTGGCCGGTGAAATCGACCAGCTTGATGGGCTTGAGCTGCTCCAGGGCCTTGTAGGCGGCGTCGAGATCCTGCAGGCCCTTGCCGTAGACCTTGCCCAGCATCATGAGATGGCACTGGCCGAGGCTGTTGACCGGAATGATGTAGCTGCCGCGTGCACCGGCGAGCTTGGGATCGGCCAGGTCCTTCCACGAGCTGGGCTTGGCCAGTCCCTTGTCGGTTCGGAAGCCGAGCCCGATTGCGCTGGTGAAAATCGCCACACCGACGATCTTGTCGCTCACCGACCAAGGGTAGACGTCGGCGATGTTGGGCACGTCCTTGGCCGAGATCTTGTCCAGCACCAAACCCTGCACGACGCAGTTCCACTGCTCGTTGGAATTGGTGTGCAGCACGTCGTAGAGCGGATCGTTCTTCGGGCTGGCCTGCAGCTTGGGCACGTAGGGGAAGGCTTGGTCGGCCTGCACCGTGCACTTGAACTCCTTCTCGAAGGCCGGCAGGACCGTGCCCTTCATGATCTCGCCCCACTTGCCGCCCCAGGTCGTGATCTTGAGCGTCTTGGTTTGGGCGTGAAGGATCGATGGCGCGCCGAGCATCGCCGCCGCAGCGACCGTACCGTGAAGAACCGTCCGACGTTTGATCATGATGAACCCCCTCCTGTTCCCCCGACCATTATAGCTTAACGTAAGCTTTTAGGCCGATCAGCCTTTCCAGCACCAAAACCACCGACAGCGCCAGTAGGATGGAGACCATCGAGGCCGCAGCGATGGCGCCGTCGAGATCGAATTTCATGTAGTTGAACAGCACCACCGGCAGGGTCTCGCCCTTCGGAACCACCAGGAATAGCGACACCGGGAACTGATCGAACGACACGATGAAGGCGAAGACGCCGCCGGCGAAGACGCCTGGCCGGATCAGCGGCAACGTCACCTCGAAGAAGACGCGGACTGGGCCCGCGCCCAGCACCGCTGCCGCCTCCTCGATGCGCCGGTCGAAATTGTGCAGCACAGCAAGGGTGGTGCGGATGACATAAGGCACCGCAACGAGAGTATGGGCCATGATCAGGCCCCAGACCGGCCGGCCGATGCCGGCCAGCAGGTAGGCCTGGAACAACGCCAAGCCGGTCAGGATGGCGGGCAGCATCAGGGGCGACATGAAGAATGCCGTCAGGAAGGCCCGCCCCGGCAGGTGGCCGCGGGCGAGCGCCAAGGCGCAGGCGCCACCGATCAGAACCGACAGGACGAGGACACATGCCGCCACCCAGAGCGACAGGGTGAGCGCATTCATGAAATCGGCGCCGGCGAAGAACTTCTGGAACCAGCGCAGGCTCACCCCGACCGGTGGGAACGAGATGTAGGGCGTGGGGTTGAGCGCAAACACCAGCACAATGGCGATCGGCACCAACAGGAAGAACAGCATCAGGCCGTTCACCGCGAGGTAAGCGGCCCGGCCGATGTCGAACGGCTGGCGGTTGCGCGGCGCGCTCATGCCAGCCCCTGCTCGCCCGACAGGCGGGCAAGGATGCGGTTATAGGCCACCACGATCACCAGCGAGACGGCGAGCAGGATCACCCCGAGGGCCGCCGCGAAGTTGGGATTGAACGAGGTGCCGACCTGCTGGGCGATCAGCATGGGCAGCGTCAGCACGTCGGTGCCGCCCATCAGCGAGGGCGTGACGTAGGCGCTGATCGACAGGGCGAAGACCAGCAGCGAGCCGGCAAGAATGCCGGGCAGGCTGAGCGGCAGGGTGACCTCGACGAAGGCGCGCAGACGGCCGGCGCCCAGGTTGCGCGCGGCCTGTTCGAGGCGCTCGTCGATGCGGCCGATCACGCCGGTGAGCGTCAGCACCATGAACGGCACGTAGATGTGGACCAGCGCCACCACCGTGCCGAACTCGTTGTACATCAGCGGCAGCGGCTTGGAGATCACGCCCCAGTCGATCAGGAGGGTGTTGATGACGCCCTTGTCTTGCAGGATGGTCATCCAGGCGAAGGTACGCACCACGATGCCGGTCAGCATGGGGGCGATCACGGCCATCAGCACCAGTGCGTGGCCGAGCCGCGATTGCATGCGCGCCATCCAATGGGCCAGCGGATAGCCGATCAGCAGCGACACGACCGTTGTGATGAACCCGATACGCAACGTCGCCCACAGCGCGTCGTGGAAGATGCCGGCGGTGTCGAGGGCAAAGCGCTCGTAGTAGCGCGTCGTCAGGATGGCGTTGGGATTGGTGACGGGATTGCTCGAATAGACCGACATCACCGCCATGACGCCGAATGGCAGCACGAAGAACAGCACGAACACCAGCGCCGCCGGTGCCAGCAGCCAGGCGATCGGCGAAGGTCGGGTAGCAACGGCCATGGCCCGGCATGGTGACGCAAGCCGATGCTTCGGTCCACGCCGAAGGACAGTCCCGGTACGCCATGCTAGGCCTCCGGCGCCATGGCCTCGAGACTGCCGCTGCTGCTGCTGCTGATCGCGATCACCTGCCTCAGTCAGTTCTATCGCGTGTCGAACGGCGTCATCGCGCCGGAGCTGACGCGCGACCTCGGTTTGAGCACACGCCAGCTCGGCTGGGCGGGCAGCGCCTTCTTCTTTGCCCTGTTCGCCGTGCAGGTCCCGGTCGGCATGTGGTTCGACCGCTACGGCGCGCGCCGCACGGTGGCGGGGCTTTCCCTGCTCGCCATAGTAGGCGCGCTGTGGATCGCCGCGGCGTCCGATGCCGTCGACCTGATCATTGGGCGCGCGTTGGTCGGCGTGGGGTGCGCCGCCTCCTTCATGTCGGTGGTCTTCCTGTGCTCGCGCTGGTTCACGCCGGCCAAGCTCGCGACCGCGCTGTCCTGGGTGTTCACCGCCTCCAACGTCGGCACGCTCGCCGCCGCCACACCGTTCGCCGTGATCGCAGCTACGATCGGTTGGCGAAACGGCTTCCTTGGCCTGGCCGCCCTCACGGTCGCGGTGGCTGTGACCTTCTATGCCGTCGTCCGCGACCGGCCGCCCGAGCAACCGGCACCGCCCGGCCGCCGCGAGAGCTTGCGCGAGATCGCCCGCGGCCTGCTCGAGGTCTGGACGACACCCGGGCTGGTGCCGGTGCTCGCCATGCACTTCTTCGCCTATGCGACGATGCTGACCGTGCTGGGGGTGTGGGGCGGGCCCTATCTGTACGACGTCCACAAGCTAGGGGCGGTCGAACGCGGCAACGTGCTCCTGGCCATGGGCGTGGCGCAGATCGCCGGTATCCTGGCCTACGGCCCGATGGATCGCTTGCTGCGGTCGCGCAAGAAGGTCGTGCTGGCAGGCGCCATCGTGTCGGCCACGCTGCTCGCCGCGCTGGCGTTGTGGCCACGCCCACCGCTCGAGGTCGCCGCGACGCTGCTCGCCGCGCTGTGCTTCTTCTGCGCCTTCGGCACGGTGATCGTGGCGCAAGGTCGCGCCCTCTTTCCCGACCGATTGGCCGGCCGCGGCGTCACCACGGTGAACATGGCGCAGTGTCTCGGTCTTGCCGTTCTGCCGGCGATGATGGGATACATCGTCGAGGCGTTCGACAACTCGGACCTCGCCTATCGCCTCGCCTTCGCCGCCCTGGCGCTCGGCCTGGTCCTCGGCGCTGCGGTCTATCTTCGGTCGCGCGACAGCAGCTCCACCTGACGGCGGCGGAGCCCGCTCAATCCTTCGGCCGCTGATTGGGCGTGACGCCGAGCGACTTCGCGAGGTCGCTCAGGATCTCGATCTCGCCCTTCTTGCAATCCTTCATGCAGGGCACGGCTCGGACGTCGGGCCGCGGATCGCCGACGATGAAGCCGTCGCGGTTGGGCATGCGGACCGCTGCCAGCGCCTTGGCGTCGAGCGACGCATCAGCCGGCAAGAGGTCGTTGAGGTGCAGCAGATAAGCGACGATCGAATAGGTCTCGTCGTCGCTCAGCGACTGCGGCGCGGCGAACGGCATGGTCCGGCGCACGTAATCGAAGACGGTCGGCGCCCACGGCCAGTAGCTGCCGATCGTCTTGCGCGGATCGTCATGGGTGAGCGTGCCACGGCCACCCATCAACTCCGGCCACCGGCCGTTGCCCTCGCCGAACTCGCCATGACAGCTCGCACATTGCTGGACATAAAGCTTCTCGCCGGCGGCGACCGTGCCCCTGCCCGGCGGCAGGCCCGCGCCATCGTCGCCGCGAATGTCGATGTTCCAAGGCGCGATCTGAGCATCCGTGATCTTGTGGCCGATGCCGAACGGCGCCTGCTGCGCCGTGGCGCTCCAGCCGACGAGCAAAGCCGCCGCGGCGACGCTACAGAATTTGAACATTGTCGAGAGTCCCGTCGACATTGACCCGCCAGGTGTGGATCGAATTCTTGTGGTAGACCGAGTTGACGCCGCGCGCCTTGCGTAGTTCGGCGATGGTCGGCTGCACATAGCCCGTCTCGTCGATCACCCGCGACTGCAGGAAGGCCGGTCCACCCTCCCAGCGCCACGGCAGACGGAACCGCGTCAGGCACTTGGACAAGATCGGCTCCTGCAGCGCGGCGCTCTGCCAGTTGCGGCCGCCGTCGACCGATACGTCGACACGCGCCACCTTGCCGTGACCCGACCAGGCGAGACCGCGGATCTCATAGAACCCCTTGTCTTTCAGCGGTTTCTCGGGACAGGGGGCGGTGATCACCGAGTTGGCTTCCTGCACGAAGGTGAACTGCCGGGCTTTGCCGTCGGCCATCAGGTCGGTGTACTTCGAGGTCTCCTCGCGATGCTGCCAGGGACGCTCGCCGAGCTTGATGCGCCGCAGCCACTTGATGTGGACGTTGCCCTCCCAGCCCGGCACGACCAGACGCAACGGATAGCCCTGCTCGGGCCGGATGCGCTCGCCGTTCTGGGAATAAGCCACGATCACGTCGTCGAGCGCCTTGTCGATCGGCAGCGACCGCGTCATGGCGGCGGCATCGGCGCCCTCGGCGAGCAGCCACTTGGCCTGCGGCACCAAGCCGACCTCGTCGAGCAGTGTCGACAGCTTGACGCCGGTCCACTCGCAGCAATGCACCATGCCGTGACTGAACTGCAGCCCGGCCATCTGCGCGCCGCGCCATTCCATGCCGCCGTTGGCCGGGCACTCGACGAAACAGATGCGGCTGACCGACGGAAAGCGCACCAGGTCGGCCATGGTGAAGACCAGCGGCTGGCGCACCAGACCGTGGATCACCAGCCGGTGCTGCTCGGGATCGATCGTCGGCGTTCCGCCATGGTGGCGTTCGAAGCACAGGCCCGACGGCGTGATGATGCCGTCGAGGTCCTGCAGCGGCGTGAAGCTGACCGAGGCCTGCTCCGACACGGTGAGCCAGGGTACGTTGCGCCGCACCACGTTCTTCTCGAATTCCGACGGCACGCCGTACGGTTCGGCGGTGACGCCCGGCCCCAGCATCTTGGTCCAGTCCGGGACTTCGAGTGGCTTGCCGTCGAGGCCACCTTGCGCGGCCAGCATCTTGGGATGCTGTGTCGCGAGCGCCGCCACGCCTCCCGCCGCCAGGCCGCGCTTGAAGAACGTTCGGCGTCCCGCCTTCATCGTCATCCTTCCACAAAACCCTCGGGGTCGGCGCCCACGACCTTGACCTGCCGGTTGGGGGCGAGCTTCACCGTGCGCGATCTTTCGACATGCTGGATCACCAGGTCGTAGATCGGCGGCCCCTCGACGCCTTCACCGACCGACGCCCAGCCGGCCACCATGTAGGAGCGCGCCGGGTCGATCTTCTCGCCGGTCCGCAGCAAGGTCATGTCCGATACCCGCCGACCGATCGGCTGACCGACGTCGAGCCGGTAGGCCAAGCCGCCGACGCGCACCATGTCGCCGCCCTGCTGATAGTAAGGATCGGGATTGAAAAGGTTGTCGGCCACGTCCTCCAACACCTCCTTCAGAAAAGCACCTGTCATCTGCTGGCGGTAGACGGCGGGGTAAGTGATGGCGGTCTGGTTGTAGACGTCCTCGACGGTGATCTCCTGGCCCGGCAGCAGCGAGCTGCCCCAGCGAAATCCCGGCGACAGGGCGATCTCGGCATCGCGCTCGGTGAGCAGGGCCTGACAGACCAGATCGTCGAACGTGCCGCCGAAGTTGCCGCGACGATAGAGCAAGGACTCGGTGCGGCCGACCACGTGCTTCAACATCGCCTCGTGCGGTTTGCGGATATCGGCGACAAGGGCCGCCATCTCCGGATCGGGCGTGATCACATCGGCCAGGACAGGAATCAGACGGAACCCGTAATCGACGATCCGCTTGTCCTTCACGTCGAGGTCGAGCCGCGCCAGGAACTTGCCATGGCTGCCTGCAGCGACCAGGAGCGTGTCGGCGACTCGGATGGCAGCCGGGATCGCATCGTGGGTGTGGCCGGTGAGGATGACATCGATGCCCTTGACGCGGCCGGCAAGCTTGCGATCGACGTCGAAGCCGTTGTGGCTCACCAGCACGACAAGATCGACGCCGTCGGCGCGCAGCTTGGCGACGCGCTCGGCGAGCTTCTGTTCCTCGATGCCGAACGACCAATCGGGAACAAAATGGCGTGGGTTGGCGACCGGCGTGTACGGGAAGGCCTGGCCGATCACGCCGACCCTGAGCCCGCCGCGCTCGACGACCATCCCGGGCGAGAAAATCTCGTCTCCCCAGGTCGCCTCCTTCACGTTGCCGGCAAGGAACGGAAACTCGAGGTCCTTGACCAGCTCCTCGACGCGTTTGGCGCCGTAGGTGAATTCCCAGTGCGCCGTCATCGCCTCGACGCCGAGCGCATTCATGACGTGGACCATGTCGGCGCCCCGGCTCATGAGCGAGGTGTAGCTGCCCTGCCAGGTATCGCCGCCGTCGAGCAGCAAAACGCGACCCGGCCGCTCGGCGCGAATCGCTTTGATGAGCCGCGCCAGGCGATCGATGCCGCCCACCCGGCCGAATTTGGCGGCAAGCGCCGTAAAATCGGTCGAGGCCAGCGTGTAGGCGTCATAACTGCCCCGGCCGAGCTTGAACGTCTCGAGCAGCCGCTCACCCACGACGTGCGGCGGCAGTCCGCGCGCTGCGCCGACGCCGATATTGGCCGACGGCTCGCGAAAATACAGCGGCACGAGCTGGGCGTGAATGTCGGTGAAGTGCAGCAGCGTGAGCTGGCCAACCGGCTTGAAGCGCAACAGGTCGGCCTCGGTTGGCTTGGCACCCTGCGCAGTCGCCGGCCGAACGGCAGCCAGCGCAGCAGCCGCCGAGACGACTTGAAGCAAATCGCGGCGGCCGATCAAGCTCATGGCCTCACGACACCTGGATCTTGGCCTCGGCCGTCCAGGTCTGCTTGTTGTCGTCGGTCCAGGTGAAGTTGAGCGTCCCGCTCTCCTCGACCCGCACGAAGAACGCCATGTAGGGGTTGGCCGAGATTGCCGGCTCGAGCGTTGCCGCCAGGACCGGCTTGCCGTTGTAGGTGACGTCGAGCCTGTTGACGATCAGCCGCGGCACCAGCTTGCCTTCGCTGTCGCGCCGTTGGCCCGACTCCATGGGATGAGTGATCAGCGTCTTGATCTCGACCAGCTCGCCCTTCTTGGCGGTGGCCGGCACGCGGATGCGCGGCTTGATGTCGTCGGACATGTCGCTCTCCTCGTTGCTCAGCCGCCGCAGCCGCCGATCGTGACCTTGACCTCACGGCTTGCGGTGAACAGCGAGCCGTCGTTCATGTGGGCGACCGCCACGACCTTTTGGGTCTGCGCCATGCGGATGCGCAGTTGCACCTCGGCCTTGCCCGACGCCGGCGTGAACTCGAAAGCCGCCACGCCGGGGTTGGGGTTGCCGTCGGCAGCAACGTAGATCGCCTTGACGTAGGACCCGTCGGTCATCTCGCTGTCGACGCTCACCGTCACCGGCACGGCATTGCCGTTCTCGGCGATCTCCGGAGCCCGGATCGTGACTTTGCCTTCCTTGAACTCACCCTTGGCCAGCGCCGACAGCCAGTCGCGGGCGCTCTCCGGCGTGGCCGACGCCTCGCGCGCCGCGACGGCACCCAGGATCGCTGCAAGGCCGAAGCCGCCAGCGCGGACGAGCGCCCGGCGTCGACCGATCGTGGGTCTATGGTGGTTGGACATGCCTACTCCTCTCGCGGTCGTCAGTGGCGGATGTTGGGGGCCGTGAGCGTCAACCCCTCGTTCATCTTCCGCAGATAAAGCTCCAGCTCGCCGTACTCCGGCGCGTCTGGCTGCAGCTCGTTGGCCCGGACCTGAACGTTACACCACTGGAAGCGCTTGCGGATATCCCAGATTTCACTGCGGCTGGTCCGCCACAGCGGGAAGTGGTCGAACTGGCCGCGCGCCTCACCGAGCCACTGTCCGCGCAACCACTTGTTGGCGCCCTTCTCGTGACAGTCGATGCAGGAGAAGTTGAACTGCCCGATCTTGATCTTGCTCAGCGCCACGCCGCGCTCGAAGGCGGCCTTGGCCTCAGGCGATGACAGATCGACCTTGATCGGCTGGCCATTGGCCAGGCTGTGAAGGAAGATCGACAGATCGGTGTTCTCGCGCGACTGCATGAAGAATGCAGCGCCGGTGGTGGCCAGGGCATGCCGGGCGATGAATTCTTCGGCGCCGAGCACCTTGCCGAGCCGAGATTCCCACTTCGGCATCTCGACCGCCCACCGCACGAACGCCGCCTTCGGGTCGCTGTGACACGCAGCGCAAGCCTTGCCGTTCGGCCCGACCTTGGCGAACAACGCCGCGCCAGCCTCGATCCGCTCGGCGGCGGGATTGACGAAGGGATCGAGCGCGTCGCGATCCTCGACCGGCACCGGCCGTCTCTCCGGATTGTCGAGTGGGTCGGCGAATTTCGTCGGCGTCTTCAGCGTCTTGAGGAACGCCACCATGTCGCGAATCTCGGCCTCATTGTAGAAGCCGTGCTTGCCCCATGGCGGCATCACCGACTCGGGATTGTAGACGCGCGGATCGTAGATGTAGTTGAACAACCACTGATCGGTCCGGCCAGCAGTGCCGACTTCCGAGAGATCGACGCCGACATTGCCCGGCAGCGCCTGCGTCCTGGCGCCCATCACATGGCAGGCCAGGCAACCGCCGCCGCGGCTGCGGTCGAAGGCGAGTTTCTGGCCGTTGGCGGCGTCACCGGTGACGGTCCTGACCTGGATTTCGCTGCCGGCAGGCTTCGTAAGGTCTCGTTTGTCGAGCGTGTTGTAGGCGTCCCACCGCGCCTTGTTCCAGTCGCGGTAGCGCTGCCACGGCTGGGGAGAGGCCGAGCCGTCAAGTGCCAGCGGCGGCGGTTCCTTGGACTGTGTCCATCCCGACGGCGAAGAAGCGAAGGATGCGATGGCGATCAACGGCACAGCCAACAGACGTAGGCGGATCAAGCTCCCTCCTCCCTGCATCATTCACGCGGGCTGCACCGCACGGTTGTTCTTGCGAACCGCATTCGGAGTGCCGAGCCATCTAACAGGAGGTGGCTTGAGCTGTCCACGCCGCCATCGCGCGGGATCGGCCGACGATCCGGAGTTGCCGACTTACTGCGTTGCCTTCTTGAGGTAGGCGATCACGTCGTCGATCTGGTCCTGCCGCTTGAGGCCGATGAACGCCATGGTGTTTCCGGGAATACGACCTTTGGGATCCTTGATGTACTCCGCGATCGTCTTGTCGTCCCAGACGATACCCGAGGCAATCATCGCCTCGGAGAACTTGAAGCCCTCCATCGTGCCGGCCTTGCGTCCGAACAAACCGTGCATGTTGGGGCCGACGAGATGGCGGCCACCCTTGTCCAAGGTGTGGCAGGTCTTGCACTGAGTGTTGTAGACGCGCTCACCCTTCGCGGCGTCGCCGTCAGCCCATGCGGGCGGCGCGGCAAATACCAGGGCGCAGATCGCAAGGGTGACGGCGCGAGGCGTCGGCGGCATCACAAGCACTCCTGAATTTTTTCGTTACGGGCTTCGCGCCAGGGCCGATTTATCTTTATGATCGGCTGACGGCAACCAACAAGATTGCCGCGGGAGGAGATCGGGCAATGACAACGCGTCTTCGCATGGTGTCTCTCGGCCTGGCGACCGCTTGGTTCGCTAGCCCGGCGCAGGCCCAAATGCCGCCGGTGGCGGCCAATGGCTGTCTCGGCTGTCATGGCGTCGACGGCCAGGGCGCCAACGGCATTCCAGCCATCATGCGCGTGCAGTCGAAGGCCGACTTTACCGCGACCATGAAGCTGTTCGCCGAGAACAAGAAGCCCGGCACGATCATGGGCCGCATTTCCCGCGGCTACACCGACCAGGATATCGCCGAGCTGGCGGCCTGGTTCGGCAAGCCATAACGGGAGGACGGTCATGATCAAGAAGACTCGCAACAACATCTCCCGGCGCGGCCTATTGGCGAGCGGCGCGACCTTGGCCGGCGTCCTGGCCGCCCCCGCGGTGGCCCGCGCACAGGCGACGGCCGGCCGGCTGGTGATCGTCGGTGGCGGATTCGGCGGTGCCTCGGCGGCGCGTGCGGCACGCGACCGCTATCCCAACATCGCAGTGACGTTGATCGAGCCTGCGTCGCAGTTCGTGACCTGCCCCTACGGCAACCTCGTTCTCGCCGGGCGCAGCGCCGATCTCGCCGGCATAACGCACAGCTACGACAAGCTCGTCGGCCGCGGTGTGACCAAGATCTCGCAGGAAGCACGCGAGATCGATGCCGCCAAGAAGACGGTGCGAACGGCCGACAACCAGACCGTGGCCTATGATCGCTTGATCGTTTCGCCCGGCATCGACCTCAAATGGGATGCCATCAAGGGCTACGACCGAGCCGCCTCGGCCGTCATGCCGCATTGCTGGGTGCCCTCCCTGCAGCCGGTGACGGCGCTCGCCGACAAGCTCAAAGCCATGGCCGATGGCGGCACCTTCATCATGGTCGCACCGCCCAACCCGTTCCGCTGCCCGCCCGGTCCATACGAGCGCGCATCGATGGTCGCCGAGTACTTCAAGAAAGCCAAGCCCAAGTCGAAAATCCTCATCCTCGACGCCAAGGATGGCTTTTCCAAACAGCCGCTCTTCCTCGATGCTTGGAAGGCCCTCTATGGCGACATGATCGAATGGGTGCCGGCCAACAAGGAAGGCAAGGTCGTGGCCGTGGATCCCGCCGCCATGACCGTCGAGACCGAGTTCGGCAAGAAGCACAAGGGCGACGTGGTCAACGTCATACCGCCGCAGCAGGCCGCCCGTATCGCACGCGAGTCCGGCCTGACCGGCGGCGCCGACTGGGCGGCGATCGACACCCGCACCTTCGAGATCAAGTCGGCGCCCGGCGTGTTCGTGATCGGCGACGCCAATGCCGCGCCGCCGATGCCGAAATCGGGATTCGTCGCCAACAACACCGCGATGCGGGCGGTCGCCGTCGCCTGCTCGCAGATGACCGGTGCAGCGATTCCGAACGCGATCTACTTCAATACCTGCTACAGCCACGTCGGCGAGAACTACGGCATCTCGGTCGTTGGCGTCTATCGGCCCAATGCCGACGGCACCAAGATCGACGAAGCGCCCAATTCCGGCGGCATCAGCGCGCAGGGGGCGACGCCCGACATCCGTGCCGGCGAAGCCACATACGCCGACGGCTGGTATCGCTCGATCACCAACTACATGTTCGGCTGATCGGGCGACCGTCGCGCCACGGAGCGGTCGGCTACAGCAGCCGGGCACGATGCTCGCGCTCCAGCAGCACCCGCTTGCGCCTCACGCCCCAGCGATAGCCCGAGATCGAACCGTCTTTCTTGACGACCCGATGGCAGGGCACGACCACCGCCAGCCGGTTGGCCGCACAGGCCTCGCCGACCTCGCGTGCCTGTCGCGGCACGCCCAGCCGGCTCGCGATCTCGCCGTAGGTCGCCGTCGTCCCAGCAGGGACTTCGCGCAATGCGTGCCAGACACGGCATTCGAAGTCGGTTCCCCGCAGGTCGAGAACTATGCCAGGGGCATCTTCGGGATGGTCGATCAGATGGACGAGCTTGCCGATCGTCGCGCGCAAAGTTGCCGCATCCTCTACAAGGTCGGCCTCGGGGAACTGCGCTTCGAGTTGGTCGGTGTCGGCGTCAAACGCCACCAGCACGAGGCCGCGCGCCGACCGGGCGACGGCGAATCGGCCAAGCGAGCTGTCGCCAAAGGCGTAGCGGATCGTATCAACCATCGGTCTCTCCATCGCTTCGGTCTTGGATGGTTCGAACCTAGGCGTAGTGCCCCGACTTGGCGCTCCGCCAGCGGATTGGAATTCGCGGGCTTCGCGCCATATTGGGTGGATGATGCCCGATTTGTTCGAAGGCGATGCACGGCAAGCGCTGGACGAAGGCGCCGTGCTGCTGCGTGGCCAGGCATTGCCGATCGACACCATGCTCTTGGCGGCCATCGAGACGATCTCCAGCCAGTCGCCGTTCCGGCGCATGACGACACCTGGCGGCTTCCAGATGTCGGTCGCGATGACCAACTGCGGCTCGGTCGGCTGGGTGACCGACCGGTCGGGCTACCGCTACGCCGCCCGCGATCCCGACCGCGATACGCCCTGGCCGGCAATGCCTCCGCAATTCGCCGGGCTGGCCGGCGACGCGGCACGGCAAGCCGGCTTCGCCGGCTTTTCGCCCGATGCCTGCCTGATCAACTGCTACGAACCCGGCGCGCGGTTGTCGCTGCATCAGGACAAGGACGAGCAGGACTATCGCCACCCCGTGGTATCGGTGTCGCTCGGCCTGCCCGCCATCTTCCAATTCGGCGGCCTCAGACGCACGGACCGGCCGCAGCGTGTTCCACTGCGGCACGGCGATATCGTCGTATGGGGCGGTCCTGCACGCCTCGCCTACCACGGCGTGCTGGCCTTGAAGGACGGCGTGCACCCGCTGGTCGGGCGTCGCCGTCTCAACCTTACGTTCCGGAAGGCGTTGTAGACGTCATTCGGGCTTGATGCCCTGCTCCTTGATCAGCGTCACCCAGCGCTTCTCCTCCTTGGCGAAGAACTCCTTGAACTCCGCCGGCGTGGAGCTGCGGATATCGACGCCCTGCTGCTTGAAGCGTTCGATCATCTCGGGATCGGCGGCGATCTTGGCGACCGCCTTCTGCAGCTTGTCGATGATCGGCTTGGGCGTACCGGCCGGCACCACCATGCCTTGCCAGAACACCGCCTCGAAGTCCGGCAAGCCGGCCGATTCGGCGACCGTCGGAATGTCGGGAAAAGCCGGTGAGCGCTTGAGGCTGGAGATGGCGATGGCGCGCGTCTTGCCAGCGGTCAGCAGCGGCTTGGCCTCGAGCGAGGCCGAGAACATCATCTGTGCTTGCCCGGCCGCCAGATCCTGGCCGGCCTGGGCGCCACCCTTGTAGGGCACATGCACCAGCTTGAGCCCGGCTTGCGCCTTGAACAGCTCGGCGGCGAGATGGTTGGTGGCGCCGATGCCGGAACTCGCGATGTTGAACTTGCCGGGATTGGCTTTCACGACGGAGATCAGCTCGGCCATGTTCTTGGCCGGAAAGTCGGCATGGACGTGCAGGATGAACGGCGTGAACGACATCAGCGACACGAGATCGAAGCTCTTGTGCGGGTCGTACTGAACGTTGCCGGTGAGCGTCGGGTTGATCACCAGCGAGGTGCCGCCGCCGTAGAGCGTGTAACCGTCGGGGGCCGCCTTGGCGACGAAGTTGGAAGCGACGGTGGTGGCGGCGCCCGCCTTGTTGTCGACGATCACCGTCTTGCCGAGTTCGGCCGTCAGCTTCTCGGCATAGACACGACCCACGGCGTCATTCAAGCCGCCCGGCGGATAGGGCACGATGTAAGTCATTGGCTTGGTCGGCCAGTCGGTCTGAGCAGCCGCAGTCAGCGGCAGCAGCAGGCTGGCCAGCGTGGCGACCAGGAATGTCGAGCGTCGTCTCATTGTCGTTCCTCCCAGAGTTCCATCCCCCGACAAGGCTCAATCGACCCTATACAACCAATGTCGAATCACTCGGCGACAAAGAACGGCAGGGTGATATCCTTGGTGACCGGCTCGAAGCCCAAGCGCACGCGCCCTCCGATCTTGAGGTCGGCCTCGGCGACGCCGCGCAACGGCGCATTGACCCGCACGCCAGCGTCCATGTCGACCAGGGCCACGACATACGGCGCGGCGGCCTTGAAGAAGAAATTGAACGGGTGATGGCAGACCGTCCAGGCATGGATGGCCCCGCCGGTCGGCATCGCCCTAAAAGTGCTCTCCAGCGAAAAGCAGTGAGGACAGACCGGCCGCGGATAGTGCCGTGGTTTGCCGCACGCGACGCAGTGCTGAACCATGAATCTGCTCTCGCGCATGCCATCCCAAAAGGGCTGGCTTTCACGCGTCGGGATCGGCAGCGGCCGCTCGGGAGCTGGCGCGGCGGCGGGTGCGGTGCTCATGCCGCCCTCCGTAGGATAGCGACCGAGCCGTCGCCCATGTCGCCATAGCCCGTGACCAGACCAACCTCGGCGTCCTCGACCTGCGCCTTGCCGGCGTCGCGGCGAAGCTGGCGCGTCAACTCGATGATGTGGTTCAGCCCGACGACATGGCCCTGGCTCAATAGGCCGCCATGCGTGTTGATCGGCAACTCGCCGCCCAGCGCGATACGACCACCCATGATGAACGGCCCGCCCTCGCCTTTCCCGCAGAAGCCCAGAAGCTCCAGCTGTTTGATCACCGTGAAGGTGAAGCAGTCGTAGATCTCGGCGACATCGATGTCCTTGGGCCCGACGCCCGCCATGGCGTAGGCGCGCGGTGCCGCCCGTGCGAGGCCGAATTCCAGGATATCGGGCCGTTGCGCGATCGAGGCCGGCGAGTCGGGGTGGCCCGCGGCCACGCCCATCACCGTGACCAACGGCTTCTCGAGATCGCGCGCCCGATCGGCGGCGCTCACGATCACCGCCGCGCCGCCATCGCTCTCCAGGCTGC
Organism: Alphaproteobacteria bacterium; assembly: GCA_016870055.1. GTDB lineage: Bacteria > Pseudomonadota > Alphaproteobacteria > Reyranellales > Reyranellaceae > Reyranella. Next base: position 20,316 of record VGCQ01000019.1, read on the forward strand.
AGTCGAACAGCCGGAACGGATCGGCGATCATGCGCGAAGCGTGGTGTTCCTCGACGGTGAGCGGCTTGCTCATCACCACATTGCCGTTCAGGATCGCATGCTGGCGGGTCACCACGGCGACCTCGGCGAAATGCCGCGGCGTCGTGCCGTAGAGCTCCATGTGGCGGCGCGCGCCTTGGGCGTAGAGCTGGGCCGGCGCGAACATGCCGATCGGCGCCTCGAACTCGGCGGCCAACGCGAATTGCGGGAACTGTTGCAGGCGGGTGCTGACGCGCGCACCGGAGTATCCGGTGCGGCCGACCGAGATCAGGACGTGCTTGCAGACACCGGTGGCGACCGCCATCGCCGCTGTCTGGACAGCGGCGACGCAGGTGGCGCCGCCCATCGGCACGAACGCCGAGAGCTTGAGATCGGGCAAGCCGAGATTGGCGATGAAGTCTTCGGCAATGCCGCCGCCGGGAAAGTAAGGCACCACGCCATCGATGTCGCGCGGGTTCAAGCCAGCGTCGGCAATAGCGGCGAGACTTGCTTCGAGTTGCAGCGCCAATCCGCTTTTCGTCGTGCCGCGCGTATAAGCGGTCTCGCCGATGCCACTGATGGCAGCCTTCTCTCTCAGCGCATGCGCCATGTCGTCTCCTCCTGCCGTCATGGTGCCCTTCCCCCGAGCAAACAGGAAGGGCTAAGCTCGACTTCCACTTAGGGGGAAGAATGTCCAATCAAGAACTGGTCTCGCTCACCGCCGTCGAGTTGCGTCGCCGCATCGGCACCAAGGAGATTTCGCCGGTCGAACTGCTCGAGGCCTGTCTGAAGCGCATCGAGGAGATCAATCCGGCGGTCAATGCGGTGACCGCGATGTGCGTCAAGCGCGCACGTCGGGAAGCGAAGGCCGCCGAGACCGCCGCACGCCGCGGCGAGGACCTGCCGTTGCTGCACGGCCTGCCGACCGGCATCAAGGACCTGGAGGAGACCAAGGATCTTCTCACCACCTACGGCTCGCCGCTCTATCGCGACTTCGTGCCGAGCTGGGACAACGTGATGGTGGGCCGCGTGCGCGCCGCGGGCGCCGTCGTCGTGGGCAAGACCAACGTTCCTGAGTTCGGCGCCGGCGCCAACAGCCGCAACCCGGTGTGGGGCGCCACCGGCAATCCGTTCAATCCCACGCTCAATCCCGGCGGTTCGTCGGGCGGCTCGGCGGTCGCGCTCGCTACCGACATGCTGCCGGTCTGCACCGGCTCGGACACCGGCGGCAGCCTGCGTATTCCTGCCGCCATGTGCGGTGTCGTGGGCTTCCGGCCCTCGCCCGGCATGGTCGCAGTCGAACGCCGCAGCATGGGCTGGACACCGATTTCGGTGCTCGGGCCGATGGGCCGCACCGTGGCCGACACCTGCCTGCTCTACGCCACCCAGATCGGCCCGCACGACGCCGATCCGCTGTCCTTCCCGATCGATGGCGATGCCTTTGCTGAACCCTGGCCAGTCGACCTCGGCAGCCTGCGGGTGGCTTGGACGGAGGATTTCGGCGGCGTGCCGGTCGAGAAGGGCATCCGCCAAACCATGCGCGCCAAGATGAAGGCGATGAGGCATTTGTTCCGAAGCTGCGACGAAGTCGACATGGACCTCGGCGAAGCCGACAGATGCTTCGACGTCATCCGCGCCGTCAACTTCGTAGCGCGTTATCGCGACGCCTATGAGAAGAACCGCGAAATGCTCGGGCCCAACATCCGCGCCAACTACGAGATCGGTGCCAAGATGACGCTGGCGGATTTCGCCTGGGCGCACGGCGAGCAGACCAACATCTTCCGCAAGTTCCAGGAGCTCTACAAAGACTACGACCTGGTGCTGAGCCCGACCGTCGGCGTGACGCCGTTTCCCTGGAAGCAGCTCTATGTCGAGGAGATGGACGGCAAGAAGCTGCGCAACTACTACCATTGGCTGGCGCCGACCTACTGGATCACGCTCGCCACCAACCCGGCGATCGCGCTGCCCTGCGGCGTCGACCACAAGAAGATGCCGTTCAGCCTGCAGGTGATCGGCCGCTTCCGCGGCGACGGCGAAGTGCTGGGGGCGGCACACGCCATGGAGCAGGCCTTCATGCGCATCGCGGGCCTCGGCCGGCCACGGCCCGAGATCGCCCGTCTGCGCAAGCCTCGGCCGGAGCTCAAGTCGATCGTGACCCATCCGCCCAAGCTCAATGCGCGTCCGACACGCGCGCTGGCGCCGGCGGCATTGTGAGGTCTTCACGCCGGGGAGCGCGCGCAGCGTGCTCCTCGGGGTAGGGCAGTGGCGAAGGAGGACGAGTGATGCGCAAGGATCTGCACGGGCTCACGCTGTCGACCGACTCGGGCACCGCGGTCGACGCCTTCGACCGCGCCACGCAGTCCTATCTGAAGTACCGCACCGACGCCGTACGCCATCTCGGTGCGGCGTTGAAGGCCGATCCCGAGTTCGCGCTGGGCCACGTGCTGCGCGGCTATTTCGCCATGCTGTCCTACAACAAAGCCAACCTGCAAAGTGCCGCCGAGGCGCTGGCCGATGCACGCAAGCACGCCAAGCGCACGACGACACGCGAAGCCGCCCACATCGAAGCTCTGGCGCGCTGGGTCGACGGCGACCTCGAGCGCATGCTCGACATCTGGGAGGCGATCTTCGCCGAGCACCCGCACGACGTGATCGCTTTTCGACTCCATCACTTCAACGCCTTCTGGCTCGGGCGGCCGGCCACCATGCAGGCCGAAGTCGAGCGCGTCTTCTCACACTGGAGCGACGAGCTGCCGGGCTGGGGCATGATCTTGGCCTGCCGCAGCTTCGCCCATGAAGAGGCCGGCAACTACACCCTGGCCGAAGGGTCGGGACGCATGGCGATCGATGTCGATCCCGGCGATCTGTGGGCGGCCCATGCGATCGCCCATGTCTTGGAAATGCAAGGCCGCCGCAGCGAAGGCATCGACTGGCTGAAGCGGCTGGAGCCCAACTGGGAGGGTGCCAACAATCTCAAGCATCATTTGTTCTGGCATCGCGCGATGTTCCACATGGAACGGCGCGAATTCGATGAGGTGCTGTCGCTCTACGATCACGGCTTCCGCGACCTGCGTTCGGCACTCACCCAGGCGATGCCCGACATGTACATCGACGTCCAGAACGCCGCCTCGATGCTGTTCCGGCTGGAACGCCAGAGCGTCGATATCGGCGACCGCTGGGTCGAGCTGGCGGACAAGGCCGAAGCGCGAACCGGCGACTGCCAGTCGGCTTTCACGCTGCCGCACTGGATGATGGCGCTCGCCGCCACGGCGCGAAGCGAAGCCGCGCAGCGCATGGTCGACGGCATGCGCACCTTCTCCCGCGGCAACGGCCCGGTCGAACGGCTGGTCGGAAAGGTCGCCCTGCCCCTGTGCGAGGCCGTGCTGGCAAACCGTCAGGGCCGGCATGGCGAGGCGCTGAGGC
>VGCQ01000020.1 GCA_016870055.1 Alphaproteobacteria bacterium
CGGCTGATCGCCCGTGAGCTCGAGCGGCGGCATCCCCAGCCCACCCTGTTTCCCGAGCGCACCCGCGGCTTTGCCGAGACCATCGCCTGGTGGGCCGAGCACCAATTCATGCGGCCAGTGGCGCTCTACGTCTCGGGCATCAACGCCGATCATATGCCGGCCGGCTTGCACGAGGACCGCGCCCGCCTGCACGGCCTGCCGCCGCCCTCGATCGAGGCGGTGCGCAAAGCCGCGATCCGCAACCTCCATCTCGTGCGGCCGCAGATCGCCTGGCTTGCGGACATGATCGCCGACGGTCGGCCTTTTCTCCTGGGCGGTACACCCTGCATCGCCGACTTCGCGGCCTATCATGTCGTGTGGTTTTTCCGGGGTCGCCACATCGACGGCCGCCACGAGCTAACCCCCTACCCACACCTGCTTGCCTGGCGCGATCGGATGGCTGCGATCGGCCATGGTACGCGCCGCGACATCGCGCCGGCCGAGGCGTTGGCCGAAGCGCGCGCTGGCGAATCCGCAGCGCCACGACCTTCACAACCGCAGGACGGCGATCCCAGGCCAGGCGAGCGGGCGCGCGTGCGACCTGCGGACAATGCCAAGGACTGGGTCGAGGGCGAGGTCAATTTCATCGACGCCCACGAGATCGCGCTCGTCCGCGAGGATCCCGACGTTGGCCGGGTCGCCGTGCATTTTCCAAGGTTGGGTTACGACTGGCGCTCGGCTTGACGCTGGAATCGCTCGATGCCTAGCCCGTCGATCGGCGTATTGGTCCGACCGGTCGCGACCAGCTCGGCGATCACAGCGCCGGTCGCCGGCCCGAGCTGGAAACCGTGAGCAGAGAAGCCGAACTGGTGGAAGATGCCCTCCGAGGTCGAGCTTGGGCCAACGACGGGGATGTCGTCGGGCATGCGCGCCTCGATGCCGGCCCAGCCGCGCACGATGGTGGTGGCACGCATCACCGGGAAGAGTTCCCACACCGTGCGCGCGCTGGCGGCGAGCTTGGCCCAGTCGAGCACCGTGCGGTTCTGGTCGCGATGAGGCTGGGCGAGATGGCCGCCGCCGATCACCACCGTGCCGTTGGCGAGCTGCTTGAAGGAGAGCTTGCGGCCGCGCAGGATCACCACCGGATCGATGAAAGCCGGCACGCGGCTGGTCACCATCAGCATCGGCGCGATCACTTCCAGCGGCACCGGCTCGCCGAGCTTGGCGGCGATCCGATCGGCCCAGGCGCCGGCAGCATTCACCACCTTGGGCGCTTCGATCGGCCCGTCGGTGGTCTCGACCCGCCAGACCGTGCCATCGCGCCTGACGTCGGTCACCGTCACGCCCTCGATCACCACCGCGCCCTTCTCGACGGCGCGGCGGCGGAACGCCTGGGTGGTGCGAAAGGGATCGGCCGCACCGTCGCGACGGGACACCACGCCGCCCGGGCAGTGATCGGACACCGCCGGCACCAGGCGCTTCAGCTCGGCGCGATCGATCAGCTCTTCATGAGTAAAGCCCTTCAGCCGAAGGTCGTCGACGCGGGTGCGGAAGCCGGCCAGCTCGGTCTCGCTCTCGGCGACCAGCACCGTGCCATGACTCGAGAAGCCGCAATCGTCACCGACCAGCTCCTCGACCTGCTCCCATAACGCCATCGAGGCGATCGACAGCGGGATCTCGGCGATGTGCCGTGCGAGCTGGCGCACGCCGCCGGCATTGACGCCGGAGGCGTGGCGGCCGGCATAGTCCTTTTCGACCAGGATCGGCTTCAAGCCGCGCAACGCCAGATGCAGCGCCGTCGAGCAGCCATGCAGGCCGCCGCCGATCACGACGACATCGGCGGTCTTCACTTTCATCGGACCGCGGGCCTCCAGGCCCGCTCATGATCGTGAGGCGGGCCTGGAGGCCCGCGGTCCACAGAAGACATCCTACCGCTCCACCGCCTTGCGCTCGGCGTCGCTGATCGGCAGCGAGGCGAGCTCGGCGAGTGTGATGGGCTTCACCGGCGGCCGCAGCCGGTAGTAGCCGACCTCGGCCGGCGTAGACCGGCGCTGCTCGGCGATCAGCTCGGTCACGGTGAGACCGCACAGCCGTCCCTGGCAGGGCCCCATGCCACAGCGCAGGAAGGCCTTCATCTGGTTGGGTCCCTCGCAGCCGATGTCGGCCATGCGCCGCACGTCGGCCGCCGTCACCTCCTCGCAGCGGCAAACCAGCGTGTCGCCCTCGGGCCGGCGGAAGGACTCGGCGGGACGGTTGAACCAGTCGAGGAAGGCGCGGCCCATCTCCTCGCGCTGCAGGCGCTGGCGCACGGCCTGCGGATCAGGCAGCCGCGCCTCCGGCCTGAGTGCCCGTACCGCGGCAATGGCGGCAAGCCGCCCGCGCTCGGCCGCCGCCGTGCCGCCGGCAATGCCCGCGCCGTCGCCCGCAATAGCGATGCCCGGTATCGAGCTTTCGAAGCTCTCGTCGAGCACCGGCTGAAAGCAGAGCTGGCGGTCGTTCCAGACATGCTCGGCGCCCGCCGCCATCGCCAGGTTGACGTTGGGCACCACGCCCTGGTGCAGCAGCAACAGGTCGGACGGCAGGCGGCCACCGTCGAAGGCAACCTCGCGCAACCGGTCGCCGCCCAGCGCTTCGATATGCGCGACGCGGTACACCGGCACCCGCGCCTTGACCTCGCGCAGGAGCGCCAGGCCTTTGCTGAAGTACGGCGACAACACGAAATCCGGCAAGTGCAGCGCTGCACGCACAAGATTGCGGCGCGGCGTGGTGTCGAGCAGCGCCTCGATACCGCCACCGCCACGCAGGATTTGCGCGGCGAGCAGCCAGAGCAGCGGTCCGGTGCCGGCCAGCACCGTCCGCCCCGCCGGCAGCAGACCCTGCGCCTTGAGGGCGGTCTGCGCCGCGCCCGCCGTCATGACGCCAGGCAGGGTCCAGCCGGGTATCGGAAACGGCCGCTCCTGCGCGCCAGTAGCGACGATGACCCGCCGCGCCTCGATCAGACGCGCAGCGCCCGCGACCGACACGCCGACGACGCGTTCGGGGTCGAGGCTCCACACCGTGGCGCCAGTGACGATCCGCGCGCCGCTCGCCCTGGCCTCCTCGGCCAGCGCTGTTCCCGCCCAATAGTCCTCGCCCAGGATGGCGCGATCCTTGACGGGTGACGCTCCGATCGCCCGATAGATCTGGCCGCCGACGCCGGGATTCTCGTCGAACAGCACGGTCTGCACGCCAGCGCGTGCCGCCAGCGCTGCCGCGGCGAGGCCGGCCGGGCCGCCGCCGATGACGACGAGATCGTAGGACGACGCGAGATCGGCGGCGTTCATTGGATGACCCCTCCTCCCCACGCAGTGGGGAGGTGGCCCAACGGGCCGGAGGGGTCATGAGTCAGCAATGCTCTTTCGAGTTGTGAAAGCATCGCACTTTCGCCCACAAAACTTGCTCCGGTACCCCGATGTTGCACCGTGTGCGAACACTTCGCCGCAATCCAACCGAAGCCGAGTACCTGCTTTGGAAGCACTTGCGTGGGCGCCAGTTGGCTGGATTCAAGTTTCGTCGGCAGCATCGTATCGGCTGCTACATCACCGATTTTGCCTGTCTTGAAGCAGGTCTCATTGTCGAACTTGACGGCAGCCAACATGTCGAGCGATCGGCCTACGACACGCATCGCGATTCTCTCTTGAGAGTCAGCGGTTTTCATGTCCTTCGCTTCTGGAACAACGACGTTGTCACGCAGACGGACAGCGTCCTCGAAACCATCTTCGAAGCCCTTCATCGCTCCGACATGGACGGCCGTTTCGACTAGGGTAGCGCCCCTTGACCCCTCCGTCGCCGTATGACGGCGACACCTCCCCAGCTTCGCTGGAGAGGAAGTGAAAGCTTCGTCCGCACTCATCGCCCGGCCTCCCGCTTGCCCTGCTGCGTCTCCACTTTCATGCCCTCGTGCACCGGGACCAGGCAGGCTTGGCGGCTGCCCACGCCGTCGATCGTCACCAGGCAATCGAAGCAGACACCCATCAGGCAGTACGGCGCGCGCGGCGCGGCGCTGACCGGCGTGGTGCGGCAGGGACCGATGCCGGCGGCGAGCAGTGCGGCGGCGACGGTGTCGCCGGCGCGCGCCTCGATCGGCCGGCCGTCGACCGTGAGGCCGACGGCGGTGCCTGCATCAGCCAGTCTTCTGAACATGAAACCTCCGCGCACTGAAGGGAGCGACCAGCGAGCCGTCGAGGGCGCCGCGGGCAATCATGGGCGCGATGCTGAGGGCATGATTGGCCGCCAGCGTCACGCCGGAATGGCAGCAGACGGTGAAGGCGCCGGGATGGCTTTCCGACTGGTCGTAGATCGGAAAGCCGTCCTGGGTCATGACGCGGATGGCGCTCCAGGTGCGCACGACGTTGGCGCGAGCGAGCAGCGGGAACATGCGCACCGCGCGCTCGGCCTCCTTGGCGCTGACGCCGATCGTGAGGCGGCTGGAGTCCGTGCTGTCCTCCTTCGAATCGCCGATCATCACCGTGCCCTCGTCGGTCTGACGGATCGTGGTGACGGGATGATGGAGGAACGGCCGCAACCGTTCGGTGACGACGATCTGGCCGCGCTCGGGCCGCATCGGCGCCTCCAGCCCGACCATCGGCGCCAATCGCATGTTGGCGTTGCTGGCAGCCAAGGCCACCTTGGCGGCGCGGATCTCACGGACCGCCGTGCGCAAGCGGAATTCACCGCCCTCCTTGAAGATCGACTCGACGCGATGGCTCGGCAGGTAGGTGACGTCGCGGGCATGGATCGCCGTGTGCAGGGTGCGGAACAGGCGCAGCGAGTTCACATGGCCGTCGAACGGACAGTAGCTGCCGCCCACCACGTCAGGCCCGATGGCGGGCACCATCTTGGCGACTTGGGCGCGATCCAGCATCTCGGCTTTGTAGTCGGCGGCGCCGGCCTGGTTGTGCAGGCGCTTCAGCGTCGTGGCGCGCGCCTCAAGCTCGTGATCCGACAGTGCCAGATGCAGGCCGCCCGGCCGCTGGAAGCAGACATCGAGCCCGGTCTCCTCCTTCAAGGTCTGGGCAAAGCCTGCCCACGCATTGGACGAACGCAGCGTCCACGACGTGTAGGCTGGAAGTCCCAAACCCTTGCTCTGCACCCAGACCAGCGCAAAGTTGCCGCGGCTGGCGCGCACTGCGCGATCGCCCTCGTCGAGCACGACGACCCGGCAGCCTTCACGAGCCAGGCCCCAGGCGGTGGCGACGCCGACCAGGCCGCCGCCCACCACGGCGACGTCGAACGCGTCAGCGGCCATCGCCGCTCCTTCCCACCAGCAGGCGCTCCAGGCCATAGGCGCGATCGAGTGCGACCAGCGCCAGCACGGTGATGGCGATCACGCAAGCCGACACCGAGGTGACCAGCGGATCGATATTGTCCTGGATGTAGAGGAACATCCGCACCGGCAAAGTCTCCGTCCCCGGTGCAGCGATGAACACCGTCATCGTCACCTCGTCAAACGAATTGATGAACGCCAGCGCCCAGCCGCTCACCAGGCCGGGCAGCACCAGCGGCAAGGTGATGCGCCGCAGCACGGTGGCGTCAGACGCGCCGAGCGAGATCGCGGCATGCTCGATCGCGCGATCCATGCCGACTGCCGAAGCGAGCGTCAGGCGAAGCGCAAAGGGCAGCACGATCACGATGTGCGACAGCACGAGGCCGGTGAAGGTGCCGCCGAGCCCGATCTGCGTGAAGAAACGCAGGAAGGCCACGCCCAGCACGACATGCGGAATCATGAGCGGCGACATGAAGAGCGCGGTCATGGCCTCGCGGCCGCGGAAGCGATAGCGCGCGATGGCGAGCGCCGCCGGCACCGACAAGGCCACGGCGATGGCCGAGGACAGCGCGCCCAACCACAGACTGCGCCAAAAGGCGGCGATGAACTCGGGATAGCGGCCGATGGCGTAGAACCAGCGCAGCGACCAGCGGTCGGTCGGAAAGGACAGATAGCCTTCGGGCGTGAAAGCGACGAAGCAGACGACCAGGATCGGCGCCAGCATGAATGTGACGAACAGCGCGTGGTAGGCGAGCGCCAAGGGCCCGTTGCGACTCATCCGAACACCTGAGCGTAGCGGCGTTCGACGAGGCGGCTCGATCCGACCACGATGGCGACCAGCGCGACCAGCAGCAGCACCGCGACGGCGGCGCCCAACGGCCAATTCAACGTGTTGAGAAACTCGTCGTAGGCCAAGGTCGAGGCGACTTTCAACCGCCGGCCGCCGATGATGGCGGGCGTCGCAAAGGCGCTGGCTGCCAGCGCAAAGACGATGATGGCGCCCGACAGGATGCCAGGCATGACCTGCGGCAGCACGATGCGGCGCAGCACGGTGAACGGCCCCGCCCCCAACGCGACGGCGGCGTTCTCGACCTGCGGATCGAGCCGCTGCAGCGCCGCCCACACCGCCAGCACCATGTAGGGCATCAAGACATGGGCCAGGGCCACGATCACGCCGGTCTCGGTGAACATGAAGGGTACCGGCGCGGACGCGAGCCCCATCGACATCAACGCCTTGTTGACCAGTCCCGAATTGCCGCCGAACAACAGCGCCCAACCCAGCGTGCGCGCCACCACCGAAAGCAGCAGCGGCCCCAGCACGACCAACAGGAAGAGCCCTCGCCATGGACTCTTCATACGATTGAGGATGTAGGCCTCGGGCGCGCCGAACAGCGCGGTCAACAGCGTGACGAAGAAGGCGACGCGAAAAGTCCGCCAGAACATCTCCAGAAAGTAGGAGTCGGTGAAGACCTCATGCCAGTTCTTCAGGACGAACACTGGCTCGATGCCCTTGTACTGACCCCAGTCGTGGAACGACAGCAACACCGTCATGACCAGCGGCGCGATCACGACACCGGCGAACAGCAACAGCGCCGGCAAGGTGAGGAGATAAGGCGCCTTCGCCACCCTGAGCGAAGCGAGGGAACTCATCGCCGTCGATGACGTGCTCGCTGTCACGCCATGCGGTCCGTCGCTCCGTTCAGGACGACCGGAGGCGGTCACGCTTTCCCCCAGGCCAGGTGAACCTGCTCGCCCTCGCCCGGCATCGCCTCGCCGCTGTTCTGGCGGATCACCGTCAGCAAGCCGCTCGCGGTCTCGACCTGGTAGAGCCAGTGGTTGCCCTGGAAGATGCGCGTGCGCACCTTTCCGGCAAGACCGGTCGCCGCGAAGACGATCTTCTCGGGTCGCACCGTCTCGCCCGCCACGAGGTTGGTGCGGCCGAGGAAGCTCGCGACGAAGGGTGTCGCCGGCCGTTCGTAAACGACGTGCGGCGGCCCGACTTGCTCGGCACGACCTTGGTTCATCACCACCAGCCGGTCGCTCAACGCCATCGCTTCGGCCTGATCGTGGGTCACCAGGATGGTGGTGGTGCCGAGCGTGCGCTGGATTTGGCGCAGCTCGATCTGCATTTCTTCGCGCAGCTTGGCGTCGAGGTTGCTCAGCGGCTCGTCGAGCAGCAGGATCCGCGGGCGAATGACCAAGGCGCGCGCCAAGGCCACGCGCTGCTGCTGGCCGCCCGAGAGTTGGCGCGGAAAGCGGCCGGAGAAGGCCGCAAGCCCGACCAGCTCGAGCGTCTCGCCGACGCGGCGGCGACGCTCGTCGGCGGCGACACCTTGCATCTCGAGCCCGAAAGCCACGTTCTCGGCCACCGTCATGTGCGGAAAGAGCGCATAGCTCTGGAACACGATGCCGAGCCCGCGCTTGGCAGGCTTCACCGCCAGGAGATCGCGGCCCTCGAGGCGGATCGCACCGGCCGAGGGTTCGACGAAACCCGCGATCATCTGCAATGTCGTGGTCTTGCCGCAACCCGACGGGCCCAACAGCGAAACGAACTCGCCCTTCTCGACGCCGAGCGTCAGGCCATCGACGGCGACATGAGAGCCGAATCGCTTGCCGAGGCCTTCGAGGGCGAGGAAGGTCATCGATTCATTCCTCCCTAGCGACGCTGGGGAGGAGCCCCGCAGCGGCGGAGAGGTCGGAAGGCGCGAAAAGGTCAGCGAGACTCATGGCCCCTCCGTCCGTCAACGCGCCTGTGAAGGTGCTCCAGCGGCCGCCTCCCCAGTGGGCGGGGAGGCAAGACGCCGTCACCTCTCAACTTCGCGATTCCAGCGCTTGGTCCACTCCTCGCGTTGGGCATTGATGGCGTCCCAGTCGGGCTGCAGCACGAGCTTGGCGCGCGGCCCGACCGGCGCCATGCGCAGCTCGGGCATATCGACGTTGACCTTGGTGTTGACCGGGCCGTTGCCCATCTCCTTGGCGAGCACAGTCTGGATCGGCGCCGAGATCAGGAGCTTGATGAATTCGTGCGCCAGCGGGCTGGCGTTGGCCTTGGCGACCGGGCAAGCCGAAGCGAGCAGGATCGGCGCACCCTCCTTGGGATAGATGAAGTCGACCGGGAATCCCGTGTTGGCGAAGGCCTGCACGCGGCCGGTACCCCACACTGCGATCTGCGCCTGATTGGACTGGAACAGTTCGGTCATCTTGCCCGGCGAAGGCTCGTAGACCAGCACGTTGGGATTGATTTCGGCCTTCATCGCCTTGAAGCCCGGCTCGATGTTCTTCTCGCTGCCGCCGTTCATGCGCGCGAACATCATCAGCGTATAGAGGCCGTAGGTGTTGTTGATCGGCGGGATCACCAGGAGCTTCTTGAACTTGGCATCCTTCAGGTCGTTCCAAGAGGTCGGCGTCGCCCAGCCTTTGTCCTTGAAGGTCTTGGTGTTGATCATGAAGCCGGTGCCGGTCTGGCCGACCGCGACGGCCTTGTCGTCCTTGAACAAAGCCGCGGGATAGAGATCGCTCTTGTCGAGGCCCTCGATCTTGCCGCAGAAGCCGAGTTGAATTGCCTGGTACATCGGCCCATCGTCGACGATCGCCACGTCGATCACCTGGTTGCCCTTCTGCGCCTGCAGCTTGGCCAAGGTGTCGGTCGAGTTGCCCGCGACGTACTCGACCTTCACGCCGTGCTTCTGCTCGAACGCCGGGATCACGTCCTTGCGCATCTGCTGCTCCCACGAGCCGCCATAGGCAGCGACGGTCAGCGTCTTGGTCTGTGCGCTTGCCGAGACCGCTCCCAGCACGACGGCCATGCCGACGATCGCGATCGAGCCCATCGAACGCGTCATTGTCCCCTCCATTCCACGGCTCCCTGGGCCGTGGCCACCATAGTTTCGAGCCATCGCCGATGCGTCAAATTCGAATTTTCCTGCCTATTCATAACAAGATGTTATAATGGCTCATGCGCGGTCCCAACCCCCGACAGATCGAGGCGTTCCGGGCCGTCGTGCTGACCGGCGGCGTCGGCGCGGCTGCATCGTTGCTCAATGTCACCCAGCCGGCTGTAAGCCGGCTGATCCGCGATCTGCAGCAGACGCTCGGCTTGGTTCTGTTCGAGCGACGGAGCACCGGCTTGGTCCCGACCGGAGAGGCGTTGTCGCTCTACGCCGAGGTCGAACGCGCCTTCGTCGGACTGGAACGGATCGCCGAAACGGCGACCGAGCTGCGAACACGCCGAGCCGGCTTCCTGCGCATCGCGGCTCTGCCGGCTCTGGCCAATGGCTTCCTGCCGCGCTTCGTCGGCCAATTCCTCGCAGAGCGGCCGAAGCTCGACATCGTGCTGTCCGGATTGGTGTCGCATGCCGTCGTGACCGCCGTCGCCCAGGGCCAATGCGATCTCGGCTTCGCCGAAGCCTCGATCGAGCACGCAGGTGTGCTGCACGAGCGCATGCCGAGCGCGCCGTACGTCGCGGTGCTGCCGCAAGACCATCGCCTTGTGCGCAAGCGACGGATCGTGCCGCGCGACATAGAGGGCGAAAACTTCATCTCGCTCGGTCATTCGACGCTGTCGCGCTTCCGCATCGACCGCGTCTTCGCCGACTATGGCGTGACGCGCGTCATGCGTATCGAGACGCCGCTGTCGGAGATCGCTTGCTCGCTGGCCGGAGCCGGCGCGGGTGTCGCGCTCTGCGAGCCGTTCACGGCGACCGAGTATGCCACGCGCGGCATCGTCGCACGACCGTTCGAACCGCGCATCGATTTCGAGTTCTCTGCGCTACATGCTGCGCATCGCAGCCCGTCGCCGGTAGCCCGCGAGTTCATCGACGGCTTCCGTGCACATGTCGCGAGCTTCCTGAAACGGCGACCGTGGCGCTGACAGCCACCCCTCGTCCGCTCGCCGGCGACAGCGACGTCCCGCATGCGGCAGCCGACGCCGACGATGTGGCCCCTATGGGCGGCGCCCCGCCGCGCGCCCAGCCAGCCGCACGCTGGAGCCGTTCGCACGCCTGTTCATCGACCACATCGTGCGCGATCTCCGGGTGCGTGAGCCTCCTGCGCCAGCATGAACGTGAGCTCGTGCTTGTTGTGGTGCAGATGCAGCACCTGGCCGCCGCAAATTGCCGCGAACGCCGCCGCCGACTCGTGATCGGTGGCACCCTGGAATTTCAGCGTGCAGACGAAGTTCCGCACCGTGCCGGCTGCCCGCCATTTCTCGACCAGGCGCAGCAGTCGCTCCGGATAGCAGACGATGTCGGAGAACAGCCAGTCGACCGGCCCGACGCTGCCCGGTTCGAGCGCAAAGGCGCTGTCGCCGCGCCAGCTCACGCCCGGCATGACCGCCACCTTGGGATCGAGCGGCGCCTTGTCGACGGCGATCACCTCGGCGCCGAGCTTGGCCAACACCCAGGTCCAGCCGCCGGGCGAGGCGCCGAGGTCGAGGCAGCGCTCGCCCGGCCCGGGCCAGCGGCCGAGCCGCAGCAGTGCCTCCCACAATTTCAGATAGGCGCGGTTGGGCGGGCCCGTCTTATCCTCGACGAAGGCGACCGCGCCGTTGGCGAAGGGTGACCTGCAACGCGCCGCGGCGAGCAGCCGATCGGGCGCGAGCAAGGCCCACGAGCCGAGTGGCGCCGCGGGTGCCGGCGCGGGAAAGACAATGGGTTTGGCCGAGACATGCGGCAGGCGCTCCTGGATCAAGGCGGCGCGGCGATGGTGGCGCGGCGCGTACATCGCCCAATTGCGCTGTAGTCCGCGCAACGCCTTGGCCGCGCTGCCGATCGACTCCACCGGCAGCTCTTGGCAGTCGTACCAGACGTTGGCCGCCCAAGCAGCGGTGACCGCCGGCCCATCACAAACGAACAGCCGCTCGTGACGCAGCACCAAGGACACGCCGCCGCGACGCAGCTCCTCCCGCAATTGATCGGCGAAGCCCTCGGCCGCGAGATAGGCGGTGATCATGCGTCAGGCGACATCCGTGTCACCTCTCCCCAGCACTGCGCGCCGGGAGGAAACGAAATAGAGGGTCGACACCCGAACACTCGTCACTCGCCCTCCTCGATTGTTTTCAATCTGCCCGTAACGTCGCGGCCATAGCTCGGCGGGCACAGCCTGTGCTAGCGTTTTCTCAACAAAGGAAGGAGACAGAGCATGTTCGACAGAAGGTTCGTGATCGGCGCGGTGCTGGCCGGCTCCATTGTAGCCACCGGCCCGGCGCTGGCGCAGAGCCCGGGACAGCCGGTCGTCGGCATCTCGACGGTCACCACCTATTCGGCCGACGCACGCATCACCGCCGTCGACACCGCGGCCCGCACCGTGACGCTGGTCTACAGCAACGGCGCCACGGTCACCCGCAAGGTCGGCCCGTCGGTCGCCAACTTCGCCCAGGCCAAGGTCGGCGACACCGTGTCGATCGCCTTCGAGGACAAGCTCACCTTCGTGCTGTCGGGCCCCAATGCACGGCCGCCGCGCGATCGCGACGTCAACGTCACCGCCGCCGCCGCCATGGGCGGCAGCGCGGGTGGCGTCTCGGCCGACCAGGCCGTCGCCAACTGGTGGGTGACCGCCGTCAACGCCACGGCCGGCACGATCTCGCTGGTCAATCCGCGCGGCGGCGAGGTCCGCACCTTCAACGTCGCCACGGCCGAGGGCCGCGCCCAGCTGCCGCGCGTCAAGCCCGGCGACTATCTCACGGTGATCGACAGCCAGGTCGCCGTGGTCGCGATCGGACCCAAATGATCGAGCCCAGATAGGGTCTCAGCCGGCCGTCCGGCCATAATCGTCGAGCGCCGCGAGGTAGCGGCGCTTCAGGGCGTCGTCGATGAAAGACGCCTCGAAGCCGTTGCGTGCGAGGGTGACGATCTCGGCGCGGTCGAGTCCGAGGGCCTGCTGCACGGCGAGATAGTTCTCGCCGACGTAGCCGCCGAAATAGGCCGGGTCGTCGGAATTCACGGTCGCCCTGAGCCCGAGCTGCAGCATGCGCTCGAGCGGATGGACGTCGAGCGACGGCACGCCGCACAGCCGCAGGTTCGACAGCGGGCAGACCGTGAGCGGCATGCGTTCGCGCACGAGGCGCCGCGTCAGCTCGTCGTCCTCGAGCGCGCGGTTGCCGTGGTCGATGCGATCGACCCTGAGGAGATCGAGGGCCTCGCGCACATATTGCGGCGGTCCCTCCTCGCCGGCATGCGCCACCGCCTTGAGGCCGAGCTCGCGGGCGCGCGCAAACACCCGCTGGAACCGCGACGGCGGGTTGCCCTTTTCCGACGAATCGAGCCCCACGCCGATCAGCCGGTCGCGCCAGGGCAGCGCGTGGTCGAGCGTCTTGTCGGCATCGGCCTCGTCAAGATGACGCAGGAAGCAGAGGATCAGGCCCGTCGTCATGCCGAGCTGCCGCTCGGCGTCCTCGAGTGCCCGCCACAGGCCGTCGATCACGATCTTGAACGCCACGCCGCGGCTGGTATGGCCCTGCGGGTCGAAGAAGATCTCGGCGTGCCGCACGTTCTGGCCGGCGGCGCGTCGCAGATAGGCCATGGCGAGGTCGTAGAAATCCTGCTCCTGGCGGAGCACGCTCATGCCTTCGTAGTAGAGATCGAGAAAGTCCTGGAGATTGCCGAAGCGGTACGCCGCCCGCAGCGCCGCCTCGCTGGCGTAGCGCAGGGTGACGCCGTTGCGCCGCGCGAGCGCCAGCATCATCTCGGGCTCCAGGCTGCCTTCGATGTGGATATGCAGCTCGGCCTTGGGCATGCCCTGGATGAAAGCGGCGAGGTCGGCCATGGCCTTCGCTATCGCACGGCGCGGCGGTTCACAATCGACATCTTGGCCCCCTGATCGACAGGGAGATTTTACCTCTGTTTTCGGGCGCGCCATGCGTTAACCTCACAGATAACGGAGGAATTCATGGCGAAGTTCGGTATCGGCGATTCGGTGCGCAGGCTCGAGGATCCGCGGCTGTTGACCGGCGGTGGGCGCTACACCGACGACACCAAGCTCGGTGCGCCGGCGGCGCGGATGTATGTGCTGCGCTCGCCGCACGCCCATGCCGACATCCGCAAGGTCGACGTCTCGGCCGCCAAGAAGGCGCCGGGCGTGCTGCTGGTGCTGACCGGCGAGGATGTCAGGAAAGCGGGCTTCGGCGACGTGCCCTGCCTGGTGCCGCTGGAGAACAAGGACGGCAGCCAACGCGCCGACACGCCGCGGCCGATGCTGGCGCAGGGCCGCGTGCGCCATGTCGGCGATGCGGTGGCGCTGGTGGTGGCCGAGACGCTCGACCAGGCCAAGGACGCGTCCGAGCTGATCGAGATCGACTACGACGCCCGCGCGCACGTCGTCGGCACCTACGAGGCGGCCCAGCCCGGCGCGCCGCTGGTGCACGACCATATCAAGAGCAACATCGTGTTCGACTGGGCGATGGGCGACCAGGCCGCGACCGACGCCGCCTTCGCCAAGGCTCATCGCGTGGTCAAGCTACAGCTGGTCAACCAGCGGCTGGTCGTGAACTCGATGGAGCCGCGCGGCGCGATCTGCGAGTACGACGCCAAGGACGACCGCTCGACCCTATGGCTGTCCTCGCAGGGCGTGCACATGATCCGGCCGGTGGTAGCCGATCTGATCCTGAAGATCGGCTCGCCCAAGCTGCGCGTCCGCACCGGCGACGTGGGCGGCGGCTTCGGCATGAAGATCTTCGTGCATCCCGAATACCCGATGGTCGTTTGGGCCTCGCGCACGCTCGAGCGCACCGTGAAGTGGATCCCCGACCGCCAGGAGGCGTTCCAGTCCGACGTCCAGGGCCGCGACCATGTCTCGATCGCCGAGATGGCGCTCGACAAGGACTGCCGCTTCATCGGCTGCCGCATCACGACCTATGCCGCGTTGGGCGCCTATCTCAACCATTTCAGCGTGTTCATCCCGACGCTCGCCGGCTCCTCGATGCTGGTCGGGCTGTACCAGACGCCGGCGGCCTACGTGAACGTCAAGGGCGTGCTCACCAACACCGTGCCGACCGACGCCTATCGCGGCGCCGGACGACCCGAGGCGGCCTATCTGCTGGAGCGCTTCGTCGACCACGTCGCCCGCGAGACCGGGCTGTCGCCGGACGAGATCCGCGCACGCAACTTCATCAAGCCGGCGCAGATCCCGTTCAAGACGGCGCTGGGCGACACCTACGACTCGGGCGACTTCGAAGGCGTGATGCGCAAGGGCATGGCGCGCGCCGACTGGCAGGGCTTCGCCGTCCGTCGCGCCGCCTCGCTCGCCAAGGGCAAGTGGCGCGGCATCGGTCTGGCGACCTACGTCGAGAAATGCGGCGGCGGCGGCATGCCCGAAACCGCGGTCGCCAAGTTCAACGACGACGACACGATGACGATCTATCTCGGCAACCAGACCAACGGCCAGGGCCAGGAGACAGCGATCCGCCAGATCGCCTCGGCGCGGCTCGGCATCGACGCCGATCGCATCCGCTTCGTGCAGGGCGATTCGGACGTGGTGCCCGAAGGCATGACCGGCGGCAGCCGCATGGTCTCGGTGGCGGGTACCGCCACGCTGGGCGTCGCCGACAAGATCATCGCCAAGGGCAAGCTGGTGGCGGCAAGCGCCATGGAGGCGAGTGCGGCCGACATCGACTATGCCGACGGCAGCTTCAAGATCGTCGGCACCGACCGCAGCATGAGCCTGTTCCAGGTGGCCAAGGCGGCGAAGGATGCCAAGCACGTGCCGGCCGGCGAGAAGCCCGGGCTGGACGACGAGTACACGCGCATGCCCGCGGCCGACACCTTCCCCAACGGCTGCCACATCTGCGAGCTCGAGATCGATCCCGACACCGGCACGCTCGCGATCCTGAACTACAGCGTGGTCGACGATTTCGGCATGGCGCTGAACCCGCTCCTGCTGCAGGGCCAGGTCCATGGCGGCGTCGGCCAGGGCGTCGGCCAGGCGCTGACCGAGCGCACGGTCTACGACAAGGACTCCGGCCAGCTCTTGAGCGGCAGCTTCATGGACTATGCACTGCCGCGCGCCGACATCGTGCCGCACGTGCACTTCGACCTGCACAACAGCCCGTGCACGACCAATCCGCTGGGCGCCAAGGGTGCCGGCGAAGCGGGTGCGATCGGCGCCCCCCCCGCCGTGGTCAATGCCATCGTCGATGCGATCTTCCCGCACACCGGCGTCAAGCATGTCGACATGCCGGTGACGGCGGCGAGCTTGTGGGCGGTGGTTGAAGCGAACCGGCAGCGGCGAGCGGCATAGTCGCTACGACCCTGCCGCCGAGTCGCCGGCCCTTCGTGGCAACCGTCATGCCATGGTAAGCTGATCGCCGCCGACCCGGGGTGACGCCGCTGCCGCTCGCACGTTTCTTCGCCTCGCTGCTGTCGCTGACGCTGGCCGGTTGTGCGGCGAGCGGCACGATCGGCGGCGCCTACTACGACCCGGCCTACAGCTGTGCCGAGTTTTTCGCCGTGACCGACGGCCGCAACTTCCAGGTCGTCATGGCGGGCACGCCGTTCCCCGACTAGCCGGCAGCCGAGGTGCGGCGCGCGCTGCTGCCGGTGATGCAGATGGCCAAGCCGCGGCCCGATCTCACCTTCACCTACGCCGATCCGCCCGAACCGCCCCGTCCCTACTACCGTTTGGTGCTGGTGTTCGACGCGGCGAACGACCTGACGGCGGCCCGCGTCTGCGCCGGCGAGATCCGCCACAAGCCGCCGGTTGCCGGGCGGCCCTTCGATGTCTTCGCCGTCTATTGTCGCAACGACCTCGCCCTGTCGTTCACCACTGCCTGGACCGACGCGACCAGCCCCGACGACCCGCGCACCGGAGCGCTGTTCGCCCAGCTCTTCCTGGTGGTGTTCAGCGACGCCCCGCGCCGACGGTTTGGACTGCCCTTCGTGCTCGGCCGGTAGAGCAACCTGCTGGCCGATTGTTTCAGCCGGAACGAAGATGCTTCCGCATGGACCATCTCCGAGCGGCGAGGCAAGCTCGCCCAGCGGGGAAAGCTTGTTCCAACTTCTCCACGACACCTCCAGCAACGTCCTGATGACGCGTCTGCACGGCGCGTACGTCGAAGCCGACATCGTGCTGCGCGACAAGGCGGTGGCGCGCTTCGTCGCGCGCCACGGGCTGACGCGCGGCATCATGGACTTCACCGACGTGGAACGTGTCGACGTGTCGATGGAATTGATCGTACGGCGCTGTGAGGAACCACCGATACTGCCGGGCCAGATGCGCGTGATCGTGGCGCCGTACGATCCGGCCTATGGCCTCAATCGCATCATCGCCGCCCATCAGCGCTATCGACGGGGCATCGAGCCGTTGCTGGTGCGCACCTTGGCCGAGGCCTATGACGCGCTCTCGATCGACCAGCCCGCTTTCGCGCCAATCGAGGTCGATGCCGCGACTCGCCGCGACGGCGTGCTGACCGGCGTGCTGTCCGCGATCGAGCGCGCACGCGGCCGAGCTTCCCTCGAACAAAGCGAGCGCACGCGGCGCACCATGTTGCGTCTGCTCGACACGGTGCTCACGCGCGGGCCCGCGCCCGTCAAGTCGAGCCTCATCACCTTCGGCAATCTGCTCAGCACGGTCTTGGCCGACGCGCGGATAGGCGACGCCGATCTGACGGTCACTTGTCCGGCCTGCCGGACCCGACAACCCTTGTCGCGTTGCCGATTTCTCGCCGGTCGCGAGACAAGCTACGCTTGCCCGGCCTGTGGCCAGGTCCTGGTCGTGCTGCTGGCGGTCGGACAGACACCGGCTTCGCCTCGGCCGGAAGGCTATGAGCTTGCCGGCTTCATCGTGAGAACGACCGCCGACATCGACTGCCCGGGCGCAGTGCTGCCAAAAAGCGAGCCTTGAACATCGACCTCGCCTATAGTCGGTCGGCGAGGGAGGTACCATGAGCCAGAAACCCAAGGCGGCAGCCAAGCCGTCGATCCGTGTCCGCCATCTGCCGACGATCAAACCCGGCAAGTACGCCGATGGCCTGCCGTACGACGAAATCCGCTATCTCGAGTGCAAGCTGATCCTGAAACCCAACCATTTCATGTCGCGGCAGAGCCTGTTCGACTTCGCCAAGGTGCTGCGCCGGCCAGCCAAGGAGACCGGCGTCTATTTCGATCCGGTAACCTGGCAGGAGCGGCCGCTCGCCATCCGCGAGGTGCTGTTCGTCGACACGCACGACTTCAAGCTCTACAACAACGCCTTCATCCTGCGCCGCCGCATCCCTTACGAGGACGGCTTCCCGATCGGCGCACCGGAGATCGTCTTCAAGTATCGCCACCCCGACGCGCAGAAGGCGGCCGAGCTCGACGTGCGGCCGCGCATCAACACCGACTATCGCATCAAGTTCAAGGCCGAGGCCCTGCCCCTGAAGGACGGGCTGGGCGACATGCGCATGCTCTACTCGCACAATGTCGAGTTCCATCTCGACAGCGCCATCATGAGCGATCGCATGTCGATGGACCGCATCGTCGAGGCGCTGCCGGCGCTGAAGACCATCCACTGGGAGAAGGACACGCGCGTCGAGCTGGTCGGCGGCACCATCGTAGAGGAGGTGTTGCAGGACGTGGGCGAGCTCGATTTCGGCAACCGCATGTCGGCGATGTGCAACGTCGCGCTGTGGCGCACGCGCGGCGATCATTCGCCGCTGATCGGCGAGTTCGCCTTCCAACTGAAGTTCCGCCGCCGCGAGGACCTGACCGACGACGCACTGGGCCGCGCCGAGGCCTTCTTCCTCGCCTTGCAGAGCGAGGCGCGCGACTGGATTCAGCTCGGCGCCACCAAGACCGGCGTCGTCTATCGTCTCCGGGGCAACCCGCCCAACGCGCACGAATGATCGCTCCGTCGTCGAGGACGCCGACACCTCCTCCCCAAGCCACGCTTGCGGAGGAAAGATGTTCTACGGATAGGTGATCGCCACCGGCCAGGTCGTGGCGCCGCCGGCGTAGCTATGGGCGGCGTCGTTGAACGGCGGCGGGCCCATGCCGATCTTGGCGTTGCGCGAGAAGCCGTAACCATCCTCCGGCATGCCGAACAGGCTGGTGCGCATCTTGGTCTGGCCTTGCTCGGCATGGAACAGCGCCACTGCGTAGGTGCCCGGCGGCACGTCGGTGAAGGTGCAGGTCGCCTGCTGGTTGGCGATCGGTGCCTGCACGCCTTTGAATTCCTGGCCGCCCTTGGGGAAGGTCGCGGCCGAGTTGAACAGCCCGCAGCGCACGTCGCCGGTGTTGTTGCGCAGGCCGCTCACCGCGACGGTGATGGTGTTGCCTTGTTGCGCTTGCGCCGCCGCCGCCAGGGACACCGCGCAGGCAAGTGCCAGGATGAGCTTGTCGATCGCCATGTCGGTCACTCCTCGGCGCGCGCCGTGCTGGTGGTCGATCCCATGCCGAACTTGTAGGACAAGCCGGCGCGGATGGTGTGGTTCGAGGGCTGTAGGCTGACGCCCGCCAGCACGTCCTTTTGCTCGAACTGGCTGAAGCGATACTCCAGCCGCGTCGTCCAGCCGCCGGTCACGACGGTCTCGATGCCTGGCCCGACGGTGAAGCCGTTGAACGTCGTGTCGCGCTGGGTAAAAGCGGCGGCGCCGGCCAGGGTAGCGCTCGCCATCGAGCGCACGTTGAGCTGGCTGAAGCCGCCTGCCGCATAGAGCACAGTCGAGGGCATGGCGAGCGAGTCGTGCGTCACAGACAAATTGATGCGCCGCCTTCCGGAGTTCGTCAATCGGAATGATATCACCCTGATGATCTTCGACCGGCACGCCATCGACCGAAACGACCGAGGCCCAGCCGCGCACGTAGCGCCCGCTGGTGTCGTCGCCCTTGGCAAATTCGACGTTGATCGTGAAGTTCATCCGATGCCTCCGCCGCTATGCCGGCGTGCCATCGCTGTGGGCGCCGGCTGTCGGCGCCGTCATGTGCCTCTGCCTGGTTTTCTGTATCAGCGAGATGAGTGCGGCGCGGGCGCGCGGCGCCGTCACCTGGGGAACCGCGAGCTATCGTCAGTCGCAACTCCTGCATGTCGATCTGCGCGCACTCGCCGAGGGAGCGCACGTCAAGTTCGCCTGGGCGATGTCCGGCGATCCGGTATGCGTCGCCGATCACTCCCATCCGGTCCCGGCCTCGAACATCGACTGGATCAGGCGCGCATTGCGCACGGCCTGGATGCTCGATGGCGTTGCCGCGGCCGGCACGCCCCTGCAGCGCAACACCAAGACGGCACTGGCGTAGATCGACGAGCAGCATGCCAGAGCGGGCCTCCCGCGCGTTACCAAACAGGCGCTCGTCATGCGCAGCCTGCAGGCCTATCAGGCCTTCCTCGCGTTCAACGACCTCGCGCAGTCCTTCGCCGCGACGGCCCGTCTGTTCCGCATCGTCAACGACCGGGTGTGCATCGCGCAGAGCGTCGGCGATGACGCCCGGATCATCGTGCTGACGCGCCCGATCGGCCGCGCGCCGGCTGAGATCGAGCAGCAAGCCGACGCCGCCCGGATCGTCCATCAGGCGCAACCGCTCGACCGTCGCCGGAGGCAGGTCGATACCGTGATCGGCCACAAGGGACACGTGATCGAGCGTGCCGTTCCGCGGATAGGCACCGACCGCCAGCAGATCGCTGCTCGCCGGCCAAGGCAACGGCCGCGCGATAGATCACGAGCGGAAGCCGTGGGTTGTTGGACGTTTCGCCGTCGTCTCGGAAGCGGAAGACCTGGATATCGGGCATCGGCCCGCTCTCTCGCCCGCCGCGCACTGCGGTAAGTGCCGCTCCGAACGACGGCGGCGGTCCGGCGGTGATTTGATTTGCGAGCTGCGCGAGCCTCGTGATAGCGTCGCGACAAGCAAGGGGGAGACCACATGGCCCAGCATCGTCGTTCTGCCCGCGCTCTCGCCGCATTGCTGCCCTCGGGAGCGTTCGGGCTTTCGGTTGGCCTGGCAGCAGCCGATGCGGCTGCAACCGCCTCGCCCGATGCCGCCGCGTCGTCCAGGGAGCCAGGCGAGATCGCCGACCGCCTGCAATCGTTGCGGCTGTCGGTCTCCGAAGCGCTGCAGCAGTATGCCAAGGACGGTGAGCCCTTCGTCGCGGTCGATCCCGACAAGCAGCTCGCCTGGTGGGGCAACGGTTGGCACAACGGCGGCTGGGGCTGGCACAACGGCGGCTGGCACAACGGCGGCTGGCACAATGGCGGCTGGGGCAACGGCTGGCACAATGGCGGCTGGGGCAATGGCTGGCACAACGGCGGCTGGGGCAACGGCTGGCACAACTGGTAGCGCCATGATGGGCCCGCCCACGATCGCACGACCCGAGATCGGCATGGTGGTGCTGCAGCCGACGGCGTTCTGCAACATCGACTGCACCTACTGCTATCTGCCCGATCGCGACAGCCGACACGTCATGGCTCAATCGACGGTCGCCCGGGTTTTCGACGAGGTGTTCGCGTCGGGCTGGGCGTCGCGTGAGATCATCGTGCTGTGGCATGCCGGCGAGCCGACGGCTGCGCCGATCTCGTTCTATCGCGAGGCGTTCGCGGCCATCGAGCGAGGGCGCCCGCCATCGGTCGGCGTCAAGCACTCGTTCCAGACCAACGGCACGCTGATCAACGACGAATGGTGCCGGCTGTTCCGCGATTGGAACGTCGGTATCGGCGTCAGCATCGACGGGCCTCGCGACATCCACGACCGTCACCGCAAGACGCGACGCGGCGGCGGCACCTTCGACAAGACCCTGGCCGGCATCCGATGCCTGCAGCGCAACGGCGTGCCATTCCACGCGCTTTCGGTGCTCGGTAGCGCCGGCCTGGACGATCCCGACGCTATGTTGGCCTTCTACGAGAGCGAACGTATCGACAAGGTCTGCTTCAACGTCGAGGAGTCGGAAGGAACCTACATCTCCGAGCTGTTCGCCTCGTCGCGCGAGGAACTGCGAGCGCGATTCACCGCCTTCCTGCGCCGCTTCTGGCACAATGCGCGCGCCAACGGTCGGGTGAAGTTCGTGCGCGAGATCGACCAAGCGGTGCCGCGCCTGTTCCGTCCCGATGGCATGCCGGCGCGCAACATCCAGTGCGAGCCGCTGGCCATGCTGAACGTCGACAGCCATGGCAACGTCTCGACCTTCTCGCCCGAGCTGCTCGGCATGAAGAACGCTGACTACGGCGACTTCCTGCTGGGCAATATCAACGTGGACTCGCTGGCGGACATCCACGCGGCATGCCTCGCGTCGCGCCTTCATCGCGACATCCGTGCCGGAATGCAGGCGTGCGAGAAGTCGTGCGAGTACCATTCGGTGTGCGGCGGCGGCTCGCCGGTCAACAAGCTGTTCGAGAACGGCTCGTTCATCAGCACCGTAACGTCGTTCTGCACCCTCACCCAGATGGTGCCGGCCGACATCATCCTCGAGGCCTACGAGAGGCTCGAGCAGGCTTGGGTCGACCCGACGAAGGCGGCGACCCCGGCCGACATCATCTCCAGCCCACCTCCAACGGTCGAAGCCACCGCGCAGCCATCGAGGATGCCATGACCCAGTCGACGATCTTCGCGCTCGCCGCCCTGACGGCCGCGGGCCTGCTCGCCGTTCCAGCGCATGCCCAGCAAGCGGCACCACCGGCGACCGGCACGCCATCGGCACCCTACGCGGGTCAACCGGTCGGCCCACCGCCCAGCGCCGGGGGGCCGCCGTGGCCGGTGGTGTACGTGACCAGCATCGAGGTGCTGCGCTCGGACCGCAACGGCGGACTGGACGTGGTCCGGGTGCGGGGCGTTGCAACGTCGCCGAGCTGGGGCAGGCCTCACCTGATCCCGATCACCCAGGGAGCGCCGCGCGACGGCCTGCTCGATCTCGTGTTCCAGGCGACCGCACCATCGGGCGCGGCCGGGCTTGGGCCGTTCATGACGATCGAGGCCATCCTCCCGATTGCGACCGGCCATCCCTACAAGGGCGTGCGGGTGCGGGGCGGCAACAATGCGCTCTCGCTGAAGGCCATTCCCGGCTACATCGAGGTGCCGGCGCCCAAAGAAGATTGCGCCAAGTGCCTGGGCAAGTACTTCGTCGCCAGGGGCGCCAGTCCGCCGGCCGGCGTGGCGGCCGACATGATCGTGCGCGAGGCCGATCTGCCCTACACCCTGCGCATCATCAGGCCGACCGACGGCATCGCGAGCTACGCCGTCGATCCCAACCGCCTCACCCTGACGCTGTCGGAGGACGGCCGCATCATCGACGGGGCGTGGGATTGACGGTCATATCGGCGGCAGTGCCCGGCGCAGCCCGGCATTGGAGGTCTGCAGCAACCCATCGAACGGCTGGCCGAGTTCCAGGATGAGGTAGAGCGCCGTCGACGCGGCGACGCCGCAGGCCAGCAGGACGACGACCAGCGTCGGGTTGGCCTTCGACGACATGCTGAAGCTTGCGAAGGTGAAGCTGAGCCAGATCACCAGCACGGTGATGAACGGCGCCGACGGCACGAGTTGGCGGAGGCGATAGAGCACCGTCCAATCCCGGGTGACCGGCCGCAAGAGATCGGCCGACAGGGCGTTGTCCTCGCGCCGGACGGCCGCGATCATGTGGCCGACATCGTCACGCAAGGCGCGCCGCGATGCTGAGCGGGATCGACCCCAGCGCCAGCGCCGAAATGATGACCGCCATTGCCCGTCGATCCACCTGCGTGCCTTCTGCGCGAACGTCACTATAGTCGAGCCAACGTCCGATGCCCGTCGATCACCAACCCTACAACCGCGTTGACCCCGACTATTTCACCCGACGCGGCCTCCGCCGCTATGCCGGCGTCGCATCGCTGTGGGCCTTGGCAGTCGGCGCCGTCATCTCCGGCCACTACTCGGGCTGGAACCTGGGCCTGCTGTCCGGCGGCTGGGGTGGCCTCGCACTGGCGACCGTCGTCGTCGCCGTCATGTACCTCTGCCTGGTTTTCTGCATCGCCGAGATGGGCGCGGCGCTGCCCCATACCGGCCGCGCCTACTCGTTCGCCCGCGCCTCGATGGGACCGTGGGGCGGCTTCGTCACCGGGCTGTGCGAGAACGTCGAGTACGTGCTGACGCCCGCCGTCGTGGTGTCGTTCCTGGCGACTTACCTCGCCGCCGTGTTCGAGACGCCGACCGCCTGGCTGCCGGCCTATTGGGTCGCGGCCTACGTCGTGTTCGTCGGGCTGAACATCCTGGGCGTCGAGCTGTCCTTCCGCGTCACCGTCGCCGTCACGCTGGCGGCGCTGGCTTGCCTCGTCGTGTTCTGGATCTCGGCCCTGCCGGTCGCCCAGTTCAGCCGCTTCGCGCTCGACATCGGCGCCGCTGCCGACGGTTCGCCGACTGGCCTGCCCGGCGGCGGCGGGCCGTTGCTTCCGTTCGGCTTGCACGGTGTTTGCGCCGCCCTGCCCTTCGCGGTCTGGCTGTTTCTCGCCATCGAGCAGCTGCCGCTCGCCGCCGAAGAGTCGATCGACCCCAGCCGCGACACGCCGCGCGGCATCATCGCGGGCTTCGCCA
>VGCQ01000021.1 GCA_016870055.1 Alphaproteobacteria bacterium
GCACGCGGTCATAGGTGACGATCACGCACACCGGCGCGTCGAACTGGCGAAAGCCACGCAGCACCCAGTCCTGCCGGCCCGGCTTGTCGTCACGCGCGATCCCCATGGCGCCGAACAGCTGCTTGGCGACGCCGACCTGCCGTTCGCGATGGACCCCGTCGAACGGTTGGCCGATGCGAAACTCGCGCGAGTGCGGCACCCCCGCCAGATTGCGCTCGGTGTTGCCTTGCCGGATGCGATCCAGCGGGGCGCCGGTGATGACATAGAAATTCCACGGCTGGGTGTTCATCGACGACGGCGCGCGCATCGCGAGCGCCAGGATCTCCTTGATCAGCTCCGGCGGAACGGGATCGGGCTTGTAACCGCGAATGCTTCGCCGGCCGAGAATGACGTCATCGAATTCCATCTCTGAATCTTCCTGAAGTTGCCACGCTTGCTCGACGACGGACACAAGCAAGCCGATCCTGGAGAATCAAGTCGGCGTTCTTCCTCGCGGCTTCGCGGTGGAAGATCTTGGGCGTCCCGCCGAGGCGGCGCCCGCGGGGAGCGTTGAGATGCTTGCGTTCAGCAGTAGGCCGGACATGGCGCCGAGGAGCTATCGCACGGTCTCTCGCTTCAAGACGAGCGAGATCGAGACGTCACTCGATACGATGGCAGGTCAGCACGGCATGCGACGATCCCGCCAGCGGAAAACGTCGGCGAGATCGGGCACTTGCAGGACATGAAAGGCGAACTGGTGCCCCCGGTCGGACTCGAACCAACACTTCCGTGAGGAAACCTGATTTTGAGTCAGGCGCGTCTACCAATTCCGCCACGGGGGCACGGCAAGGTGCGGCGCGAATAAAGCCGATGCGCGGAACCGGGTCAACGCTGGCGATGGCCCGCTTGCAGCCGGGCGGGCGGTCCGGTCATATGCCGCCCGCCATGCATCCCTACATCCACGCCGCGAAGCACCCCGACAAGCCCGCCTACATCATGGCGGGTAGCGGCGAGACGGTGACCTATCGCCAGCTCGACCGGCAGTCCAACCGCATCGCCCAGCTGTTCCGCTCGCTGGGGCTCGTGGCGGGCGACCATGTCGCGCTGTTCCTCGAGAACCATCCGCGGTTCTTCGAGATCTGCTGGGCGGCGCAGCGCTCGGGACTGATCTACACGCCGATCAGCTCACGGCTGACCGCAGCCGAGGTCGACTACATCGTGGGCGATTGCAGCGCGACGCTCTTCATAACTTCCCGCCACCTCGACGAGCGTGCCGCCGAACTGGCACCGTTGCTCGCAGGTGTGCGGCACCGCTACATGATCGACCGGCCGATCGCGGGCTACCAGTCGTGGGAGGAAACGGTCGCGCGTTTCCCCGCGACACCGATCGCCGACCAGACCGCAGGCCACGACATGCTCTATTCGTCGGGCACCACGGGCCGGCCCAAGGGCGTGCTGCCGGTGGTCGAGCCGCAGCCGATCGACTTCGACAATCCGCTGCTCGCGATCTCGCGCCGGCTCTACGGCATGGACGAGAACACGATCTATCTCTCGCCGGCGCCGCTCTATCACGCGGCTCCCTTGCGCTTCAACATGAGCGTCATGAAGCTCGGCGGCACGTCGGTCATCATGGAGCAGTTCGACGCCGAGGAGTTCCTGCGCCTGGTCGGCAAGCACGGGATCACCCACACCCAGCTCGTGCCCACCATGTTCGTGCGATTCTTGAAGTTGCCCGACGCGGTGCGGCTGAAGCACGACGTGTCGTCGCTGAAGTGTGCCATCCACGCCGCCGCGCCCTGCCCCATCCCGACCAAGGAGAAGATGATCGAGTGGTGGGGGCCGATCGTCTGGGAGTATTACGGCGGCACCGAGGGCAACGGGCTGACCATGTGCAACTCGGCCGAATGGCTGGCGCACAAGGGCACGGTCGGCCGCGCCGTGGTCGGCACGCTGAAAATCTGCGACGAGAACGGCAACGAGCTGCCGGCCGGCGAGCCGGGCACCGTCTATTTCGCCGACGGCCGGCCGTTTGCCTACCACAACGATCCCCAGAAGACCGCCGAATCGCGTCACGCCAAGGGTTGGACGACGCTGGGCGACGTGGGCTACCTCGACCGCGACGGCTTCCTGCACCTCACCGACCGCAAAGCCTTCATGATCATCTCGGGCGGGGTCAACATCTACCCGCAGGAAGCCGAGAACCTGCTGGTCACCCATCCCAAGGTCATGGATTGCGCGGTGTTCGGCGTGCCCAATCCCGATTTCGGCGAGGAGGTGAAGGCCGTCGTGCAGCCGCGCGACATGGCCGATGCTGGCCCGGCCCTGGCCGAAGAGCTTCTGGCCTTCTGCCGCCAGCACCTCTCGGCCATCAAATGCCCGCGCAGCATCGACTTCGAGGCCGAGCTGCCGCGCCATCCTACCGGCAAGCTCTACAAGCGCCTGTTGCGCGACCGCTATTGGCAGGGGCGAGACAGCAAGATCGTGTGACCGGCCCGCCGATCACCCCTGACCTGGGTCAGTAGCGCATGGTGATCTTGCCGCCCGACGTCGTGACCGCCTTGAAGCCCAGACGCTCGTAGAGTCGGCGGGCCGGGTTGTTGCTCATCACCTCGAGGGTGAGATCCTTGCGCTTGCGGTCGGCGCGCTCCTTCATCCACTCGATGAAGCTGGTGCCAAGGCCGCGGTTGCGCACTTCCGGCAGCACGAAGAGCTGTTTCAGCTGCACGACATGGCCGGTCTCGCCGACCTGCACCCAGCCGACGTCGGCGCCCTGCTGGCGGAGGATCGACGTACCGGCATCGGCGACCGCCTGCTCGACGATCTTGTGCTGCGCCGGCTCGTTCCACTCCAGGCCGGTCTCGGCCAGGGGCTTCATGGCATCGCGATAGATCGGCCAGCAAAAGCCGAGATCGGCGGCGGCGGCGGAACGGAGGTCGAAGGCTGAAGGCATCGCAGCATCAGGCCACGCGGCGCGGCGCAGTGCAACCCGGTCGATGCCGGTTGCTTCTCCGCACATAACCATCTATATGGTTATCCAGAAGGAGACCAGATCATGAATGCCGACACCCTCGCCGACCTGCGCGCCATCAACGCGCGGTTCATCCGCAATTTCATCACCAACGACGTGGCGGGCCACGACGCCATCCTTCACCCGGGTTTCATCTGCATCGAGCCGACGGGCGCGCGGGTGAGCCGCGCCGACTATCTCGAGGCCTGGGCGACCGGCTTCGACCCCAAGCGCCTCCCCTACTTCGACTATCGTGACGAGAAGATCGACGTGTTCGGCGACACCGCCCTGGTACGCTCGACCAATAAGAGCGTGCGCCGCAAGGATGGCGCCGAGACGACCGCCATGACCATCTACACCGACACCTACGTCCGGCAAGACGGGACATGGAAGTGCATCCAGGCGCAGATCACGCCGGTCGCACCGGCCAACTATCCGCCCGACGAAACGATCGTGAAGAAGTACGTGAAGGGGCGTGCGCAGCCGTAGAGGCCACCGGCGACGCCTGCTATGGCTGGCGCCTCTTCCAGGGAGAAGCGCCATGAAGGCAGCGATCGTCACGGAAACCGGCGTCCAGTACAAGGACGCCGCCAAGCCCGCACCCAAGGCCGGCGAGATCCTGATCAAGGTCCGCGCCGCCTCGCTCAACCGCGCCGACCTCACGGTGGCGTCGGGCCATCGCCACGGCCCGGTCGGCGGGCCGGGCACCATCGTCGGGCTGGAATGCGCGGGCGAGGTCGAGGCGGTCGGTGCCGAGGTCGAGGGCTTCAAGCCGGGCGATCGCGTCATGAGCTCGGCGGCGGGCGGCTTCGCCGAGTACGCCGTGGCCGATGCTGGCCGCGCCCACAAGATCCCGGCTAACAACATGACCTACGAGCAGGCCGCCTGCATGCCGGTCGCGGTGCAGACCATGCACAACGCCCTGGTCGGCGCCGGCCGGCTGAAGAAGGGCGACTCGGTGCTGATCCAGGGCGCCAGCTCCGGCGTCGGCCTTCTCGGCATGCAGATCGCCAAGCACATGGGCGCGTCGATGGTCATGGGCACCTCGACCCATGACGGCCGGCGCACGCGGCTGAAGGAGTTCGGCTGCGACCTCGCACTCGACACGCGCGACCCCAAATGGCCCGACAAGGTCAAGGAGGTGACCGGCGGCAAGGGCGTCGACCTGATCGTCGATCAGGTCTCGGGCGGCGTCATGAACCAGAACATGGAGGCTGCCGCCATTTTGGGCCGCATTGTCAATGTCGGCCGACTGGGCGGCATGAAGGGCGAGTTCAACTTCGACCTGCATGCGCTGAAGCGCATCGACTATATCGGCGTCACCTTCCGCACCCGCTCGCCCGAGGAAGTGCGGGCCATCGTGGCGGCGGCGCGCGCCGATCTGTGGCCGGCGATCGAGGCGGGCAAGCTGTCGCTGCCCATCGACCGCACCTTCCCGCTGTCACAGGCCGCCGAAGCGCTTGCGCACATGAAGGCCAATGCCCATTTTGGCAAGATCGTCCTCGTCGTCTGATGCCGGAGCGCGGACCTCCAGGTCCACATCATGCTCGTCGCCGGGAGCGCGCCACCCCAGTGGTGCTTCATGTGCTGTTTCGATAGCCGATGAGCGGCGCTAGAGTGCCGTGCTCCCAGCAATGAGCGGACTCGTCGCGGTTTACCGCGACTTTGGAGGTCCGCGCTCCGAAGATGCCGCGGCAAAGGAGCCGTCAATGCCCAAATCGATCAATCATCTCGCCACCACCGACAACCTGTTCTTCGGCAAAGGCGGCCTCGACCGACGCAAGACCGAGAAGCTGGTCGACGAGGCGCTGGCCGGCTGCGACGACGGCGAGCTGTTCCTGGAGTACGTGCAGAGCGAGAGCCTGTCGTTCGACGACGGCAAGCTGAAGAGCGCCGCGTTCGACACCACCCAGGGCTTCGGCCTGCGCACCGTGGCCGGCGAGGCGTCGGGTTTCGCTCATGCCTCGGCGCTCGACGAGGCGGCGCTGAAGCGCGCCGTCGCGACCGTGAAGGCGGTGCGCGCCGGCCATAGCGGCAAGGCCGACACGGCGCCGCGCGGCACCAACCAGCTGCTTTACGCCGACGACAACCCGATCGACAGCGAGGCCTTCGCCAAGAAGGTGGCGCTCTTGCAGGAGATCGATGCCTATGTGCGCGGCAAGGAGCCCAAGGCACGCCAGGTCTCGATCTCGCTCGCCGGCTCCTGGCAGGTGATCGAGATCGTCAAGGCCGACGGCTGGCGCGCCGCCGACGTGCGGCCGCTGGTGCGCCTGAACGTCAGCGTGGTGTGCGGCGAGGGCCAGCGCCTGGAGGCCGGCGGCACCGGCTCGGGCCGCCGCGCCGCCTACGGCGACATCTTCAAGCCCGAGTACTGGCGGCGCGAAGCCGACGAGGCGATCCGCCAGGCGCTGGTCAATCTCGAATCTGTGCCGGCGCCGGCCGGCGAGATGCCGGTGGTGCTGGGCTCGGGCTGGTCGGGCGTGCTCTGGCACGAGGCCGTCGGCCACGGGCTGGAGGGCGACTTCCATCGCAAGAAGACCTCGGTGTTCACCCATCTGATGGGCGAGATGATCGCCTCGCCGGGCGTCACCGTGGTCGACGACGGTACACTGGCCGACCGGCGCGGCTCGCTCACCATCGACGACGAGGGCACGCCGACCCAGCGCACCGTGCTGATCGAGAACGGCCGGCTGGTCGGCCTGATGCAGGACCGCCAGAACGCCCGCTTGATGGGCGTGCGGCTGACCGGCAACGGCCGCCGCCAGAGTCACGCCTATGCGCCGATGCCGCGCATGACCAACACCATCATGCTCGGCGGGACCGCGGATCCGCAGGAGATCATCGGCTCGGTGAAGAAGGGCCTCTACTGTGCCAATTTCGGCGGCGGCCAGGTCGACATCGTGTCGGGCAAGTTCGTGTTCACCATCACCGAAGGCTACCTGATCGAGAACGGCAAGCTCGGCGCCCCGGTCAAGGGCGCGACGCTGATCGGCGCCGGCTCGGAGGCGCTGACCAAGGTCGGCATGGTCGGCAACGACATGTCGCTCGACCCCGGCATCGGCACTTGCGGCAAGGACGGCCAGGGCGTGCCGGTCGGCGTCGGCCAGCCGACGCTGCGCATCGACGCGCTGACGGTCGGCGGCACGGCGACCTAGCTTTGCCGGACCGCGGCTACGCCTCGGCCGGCGCCTTGGTGTAGTCGGCGTCGCTGACCGGTTCGAACCAGCTCGTCGCCTCGCCCTTGTCGTTGGTCTCCGACATGGCGAGATGGACCATCATGGTGTCGGGTGCCGCGCCATGCCAATGCCGCGCGTTGGGTGGGATGACGACGGTGTCGCCGGGCCGAATCTCCTGCACCGGCTCGCTTTCGAGCTGATAGCGGCCGACCCCGGACAACACGTAGAGGACCTGGCCGACGGCGTGCTTGTGCCAGTTGGTGCGGCCGCCCGGCATGAACGACACGCGCGACGCGCGCAGCCGCGACGGCGCCTCGGGCGCACACACCGGATCGGACAACACGGTGCCGACGAAGTTGGCCGCCTCCGCCTTGGCCGTGGGCCGGGAGGCGGCACGCATGATCCTGCCTTTCATGGCGTTCCCCGCTTGTCGTATCGGTCAGCCGATCCTAGCGCCGGGCTAAGGCGCGTAAAGTCCCTTGGCATGAGCGAGCGCCACGCAGATCGCTTCGATGGCATCGAGCGTCGGCGTGTCGATGCCGGCGCTGCGCGCGAAGGCGACCGGCGCCCGCACGATCGACTCGATCTCCATCGGCCGGCCGAGATCGTAGTCCTGCAGGATCGACGGCCGGTGGCTGGTGTAGACGCGCTTGGGGCCGTAGCGCTGGTCGGGATGATCGTCGAGCACCACGCCGTGCGCCGCCGCGACGGCCAGCGCCTCGGCATGGGCGCGCCGCGCCAGACGGTTGACCAGCGGCGTCTTCTGCACATGTACCGCCTGGCCGGTGAGCAGGCACATCGTCGATCCGGTGAGATTGGCCATCAGCTTGTGCCAGATCTCGTAGCGGATGTCGGCCGTCGCCGGCGAGGCGATGCCCGCCGCCTCGAGCGCCGCGCGCAACGCCTCGATGCGCGGGCTCGGCCGGTCGTCGGGCTCGCCGATCCACAGGACGTTGCGGTCGGGCACCTCGTTCTCGATCACGCCGGGCTCGATGACGTGGTTGGGCGAGCTCGCCGCCGCGCCGACCACGCGGTGCATGCCGATCGCCTCGGCAAGGCGGCCGTCGGGATCGAGGCGCGACAGGTCGGGCGCCGGCGGCCGGCTCGTCGCAAGCCCGTGGCCGTACCACCAGGGGATGCCGTTCTGCACGAAGGCCACGGGCGTGTCGGCACCGAGCAAGGGTTCGATGTTGTCCGCCAGCGCATGATGGCCAGAGGACTTCAACGTCACCAGAACGGCGTCCTGCTTGCCGAGGTCGGCCGGGCTGTCCGACGCCTTCACCTTGGCGACGATCTTCTTGCCGCCGGCGAGCAAGGTCAGGCCGTTGGCGTGGATCGCCTCGAGATGCGCGCCGCGCGCCACGACCGAAACGTCGTTGCCCGACGCCGCCAGTCGCGCCGCGAAATTGCCGCCGATGGCGCCGGCCCCGTATACGCAAATCCGCATGCTCCGCTCTCCGCTCCTGCCGTAGGCTCGCCGTCAAAAGGAGGAGCCCGCCATGGCCGACGGTGAATATCGCGGATTGATCCATCGCAACAACGCCGATCTCACGGCGTGGCTGGCCAAGCGGCCGACCGAAGCCGCGCTGGAGCCCGAGCTGCCGATCATCGACCCGCATCATCATCTGTGGGACGCGCCGCAACGCGGCCGCGGCACCTACCTGCTGCCCGAGCTGCTGGCCGATCTGGGCGGCGGCCACAACATCGTGTCGACCGTGTTCCTCGAATGCCAGGCGATGTTCCGCGCCGGCGGGCCGGAGGCGATGAGGCCGGTCGGCGAAGTCGAGTTCGTGAACGGCATCGCCGCCATGAGCGCCTCGGGCCAATACGGCAAGACGCGGGTCAGCGAGGCGATCGTCGGCTGGGCCGACTTGATGCTGGGCGCGCGCGTGCGCGAGGTGCTGGAGGCCGAGATCGCCGTGGCTGGCGGCCGTTTCCGCGGCGTGCGCTACGGCACGTCCTACGACGAGGGCGTCGCCGGCAAGCATGTGTCGCGTCCCATGACGCCGCACCGCCTGCTCGACGCGAAATTCCGCGAGGGCTTCGCCGAGCTGGGCAAGCTCGGCCTCACCTTCGATTCCTGGCACTTCCACCCGCAGCTGCCCGACCTGGTCGATCTCGCCCGCACCTTCCCCGGCCAGACCATCATCGTCGACCATGTCGGCGGCGTCCTCGGCGTGGGTCAATATGCCGGCAAGTCGGCGGAAGTGATTCCGATCTGGAGGAAAAGTCTCCAAGAGCTGGCCGAATGTCCCAACGTCGTCGTCAAGCTGGGTGGGCTCGGCATGACGTCGTTCGGCTTCGGCTTCCATTTCGGCGACACGCCACCCTCCTCGCAGGAGCTGGCCGCGACCTGGAAACCCTACCTCGAGACCTGTATCGAGGCGTTCGGGCCCGAGCGCTGCATGTTCGAAAGCAACTTCCCGCCCGACAAGCAGTCGTGCGGCTACACCGAGCTGTGGAACGCCTTCAAGCGCTTCACCGCCGGCGCCTCGGCAGCGGAGAAGAAGGCGCTGTACAGCGGCACCGCGGCCAGGGTGTACAGGATGATCGCGCCGTAGCCGAGGGCACTACTTGTCCAGCCACACATCCTCGAAGCGCCAGCCGTTGTAGATGCTGTTGGTGTGCAGCACGACACCCTTCACATACGGTTGCCAGCAGCCGGCGGCACGGCCGTGCATGATGATCGGGCGCGCGATGTCCTCCTGCAACTTGCGGTCCGCCGCCCACACGATCTGGCGGCGCTTGGCCTGGTCGACCTCGCCCGACTGGGCCTGGATGAGCTTCGTCAGATCGGCATCGCAGTAGTGGTTGTAGTTGCGCAGCGAACCGCAGGCATAGCCCTCGAAGAAGGTGACGTCGGGGTCGTCGACCGCAGAACCGGTCAGGTTCAACGCCACGACATAGTCCTTCTTGAAGACGCGGCTGTAGTAGACCGCCGTGTCGATCACCTCGAGTTCGCCGTCGACCCAGATGTGCTTCAGATGATCGATCAGGATCGTCGCCGGATCGCGGAAGGTCGCGATGTTACGCGTGCTGACCTTGACCTTTAGCCGCTTGTCGGCCGCGAAGCCCGCCTCGCGCATGAGCTGGCGCGCCTGCTCGCGATTGGCCTCCACGTTGCCGTACCCGACGATGGCCCTCGTCATCTCGCCCGGCATGCCCCATACACCGGCGGGCGGCGGCAGCATGGCGCCGCCGATGCTGGCTTCGCCTTCGGCCAGGATGTCGATGAAGGCTTGCCGGTCGAGCGTCAGCGCCAGCGCCCGTCGGATCCGCGGATCGTCGAACGGCGGCACCTCACGATTGACGATCAGGTTGGTGCTGACCCCGGTGTCGCGCATGGTACAGACGACGTGCGGCGCTTCTTTCTTCATGTCTTTGTGCAAGGGCACCGTGAGGTCGGTCGGAAAAGTCATGTCGAATTTGCCGCTGGCGAACGACAGCATGCGTGTCGAACGATTGGCGATGATGGTGTACTCGATGCCGTCGAGATAGGGCCGGCCCGGTTTCCAGTAGTCGGGATTGCGCACCAGCTTGATGCTCTCGTTCATCTTGAACTCGGCGAGCTTGAACGGCCCGGTGCCGATCGGCCGGCGACGCATGTCCGCGCCCGAGACGTGACAGGGATAGATCGGCGAGTAGCCCGAGGCGAGCAGCGCCAGCAGCGAGGGCTGCCGCTCCTTGAGATGGAAGGTCACGGCGGAGTCGCCGTCGGTCACGACTTTCTCGACATTGCCATACCAGGCGGCGCGGGGGTTTCGCCTGAGCTTGCCCTCGCCGCCCATCAGCATGTCGAACGTGCAGGCGACGTCCTTCGCAGTGAAGGGCCGGCCGTCGTGCCACTTCACGTCCTGCCGCAAGGTGAAGGCAAGCTGCTTGCCGTCGCTACTCCAGGTCCACTTGGTCGCGAGCTCGGGCACGATCGAGTCGAAGCTGTTCTTGGCGACCTGCTGATCGAACAGCACGAGGTTGTTGTAGAGGCCCATGAACGGCACGGCCACCGAGACAGTGGCCTCCTCGTGGATCGAGGCGCTGGGCGGGGTGTCCATGTGCTGGATCTTCAAGATGCCGCCGGGCTTCTGTGCCCAGGCGCTGCCTGCCGTCAGGGCCGCCACGGCCGCGATCAGCCATCCCGTTCGAGCGCTCATTTCGTCGCCTCCCTGCCGCTCGCCACGCCCCAACCGGCATGGCGGCGACCGCTTCTACGCGCTACCCCCTCAACTCACAGTGACTGAAGTGGCAGGAACTGTGGCCGGGGAGACGGGGCTTGGCAACCCTAAGAGGAGCGCGTCTCCGACAATCTCAAGGAGTCGAGAAAGCGCTTGGCGGCGGCCTTGGAGGCCTCGTCGTTCTTGGCGGTGGTGAGCAGGCGATAGAGCCGGTCCTTGACGATGTAGGTGCGCATGTAGACGACGCCGCCCTGGGCATCCTCGATGTCGAGCGCATAGCCGTCCCAACCCTGCAGGGTGATCGGCTCGTCGCGGACGTACTTGAACTTGGCGCGCGGGAAGGCCTTCTCGGCCTCGCCGCGGCCAAGCTCGCGCGCCGCCACCTTGGTGTCGCGGCCGGTGAACCAGCCCGGCAGATAGTCGACATAGTCGAAGTCGAACATCTCGCCGTCGCGTTTGGACGCCCAGGCGATCTGCTCGCTGGCGTGGCCCTTCTCCTTCTCGGCGGCCTTGGTTTCCCTGGCCGGCGCCGGCATCTCCAGCCGGAAGCGCAGATCGCGGCCGACCACGGTCTGCCAGTCGGCAGGTTGGGCATCGAGAGCGGTCGGCGCGATGGCCATGGCCAGCAGCAGGGCGCGACGCTTCATGCAGCCGGCACCAGCGCTTCGCGGCCCGACCATTCCCAGGCGAGCCCGGTGCGCGAGATGCCGAGCAGCAGGCCGTGCAATTCCTTGGGATGAACCCAGCCGCCGTCGGGATCGCTGGCCGGATCGCTGCCGCGCGGTGTGTAGCGGGCATTGGCGTCGAGCAGCCGGCCGCGCACCGCTGGCCAGTCGTGGACCTCGACGTAGCACATATAAAGAGAGTCGCCGTGCTTCTTGACGAACCGGCCCATGGCATGGACTTCGTCGGTCGCCTGGCTGAGCTCGATGCGGTCGAGCCGGTTGGGCGGATCGAACAGAGTGAGCGTGCCGATATAGCCGAAGCGCTCGCTGCCGATCTCGCTGAAGCGGCCGGGATCGAGGCCGAACAGGCCAGCGTAGGTGGCGGCGACGCGGCGCCAATCGCTCGCCAGGGTGTTGGTCGTCTCGTAGAGGAACGATACCGGCCCGACGCGCGGCCGGTAGGTGCTTTCGGAGATCACGATCGGCAGGCCGAACGTCGTCTGCCGCGACAGGTAAAGCTGCTCAGCATCGCGGTCGTAGGCGACGCCCAGGCCCTCGCCGCGCTTGGCGAGAAAATACTGCGTCGGCCCCGCCCCGTCGGCCTCGCACAGCTCGAATTCGCTTTCGCCGACGGCGAGGATGGTGCGCTTGGCGCCGAGATGACGGCTATGGTCGCAACGCGCCACTTCGCTGCCCAGGAGTTGGCCGAAACGCTGCGCCGCCGTGGCGGCATCATGCACGGCGATCTGAACGCGGTCGCACCGGTCGAGCATGACTCGACGATACCTCAGTAGGCGTGGTCGCGGAACAGCGGCGCGAACGAGCGCTGCCACTCGCCCTGCCACTTGGCGAGAAGCTCGTCGGCCGGGGCGAGCCCGCTCGCCACCGCCCGATCGAGTGGCGCCAGATGGATGGTCTCGTCGTTGCCCTGCGCGTCCAGGCGCCTGCGGTTGCGCAAGCCCGTATGGGCGATCTCGACAGTGCGGCGCGCCCACTCGGTCACCGTTCGGCCACGGAACGTCGTTGCCAGGCCAGTCTCGGGCGTGGCGGCGCGCAGATGATCGTGATCGGCGACCGTCCAGTCCTTGACCAGATCCCAGGCGGCGTCGAGCGCGGTCTGATCGTAGAGCAGGCCGACCCACAGGGCCGGCAGCGCAGCCAAGGCCGGCAGCGGCCCCGAATCGGCGCCGCGCATCTCGAGGTAGCGCTTCAGGCGGACCTCGGGAAACGCGGTCGTGACGTGGTCGGCCCAGTCGTTGATGGTCGGCAGCTCGCCCGGCCGCGCCGGCAGCCTGCCCTTGAGGAAATCGCGGAAGCTTTGGCCCGAGGCGTCGATGTACTTGCCGTCGCGGTAGACGAAGTACATCGGCACATCGAGCATGTAGTCGGCATAACGCTCGAAGCCGAAACCATCCTCGAACACGAACGGCAGCATGCCGCAACGATCGGGATCGGTGTCGGTCCAGATGTGGCTGCGATAGCTCTTGTAGCCGGCGGCCTTGCCCTCCTTGAACGGCGAGTTGGCGAACAGGGCGGTGGCGATCGGCTGCAAGGCCAGGGAGACGCGGAACTTCTTCACCATGTCGGCTTCGGATTCGAAGTCGAGGTTGGTCTGCACGGTGCAGGTCCGGAGCATCATGTCGAGGCCGAGCTTGCCCTTCTTGGGCATGTAGTCGCGCATGATGCGATAGCGGCCCTTGGGCATCCAATGCATGTCCTCGCGCGTCCACTCCGGCGCGAAGCCGAGCCCGATGAAGCCCGCCCCGAGCTCGCGCGCGACCTGCTTGACCTCGTCGATGTGCTGGGCGTTCTCGGCTGCGGTCTCGTGCAGCGTCTCGAGCAGCGCGCCGCTCAGCTCGAGCTGGCCGCCCGGCTCGAGCGTGACGTTGGCGCAGTCGCGCTTGAGTGCGATCGGATTGTTGCCTTCGATGATCGGCTGCCAGCCGAACCGCGTCATGCCTTCCAACACGGCGCGGATGCCGGCCGGCCCGTCATAGGCGAGCGGCTTCAGCGTCGACGTGTCGAAGCCGAACTTCTCGTGCTCGGTGCCCATGCGCCAAGCCGAGCGCGGCTTGTTGCCGGCCGCGAAATACTCGATGAGCTGGCGCCGATCCTCGATCGGCGCCCCGCCGCCCGACGGTGGTGCGGACATGCGATCTGTTTCTCCCTCCGACGCGCCGCGGCCGGCAGGCCGGGAGCGGCGCGGCCGCATGAGCTATTCTCACGCGAGCACGCGGCTGGTTCATGGTGTTCGACTTCCCCTGTCCCACACCGACAGGGTCTCGCGCAAGCGGTCAGACGAGTGTGCGAGATGTGCGATAATCGGCGTCGAGACGCGGTGTCGGGTGCTGCCAGTCGCCGACCAGCGCCTGCCAGCAAGCGAGCGCCGCCAGGGCCGCGGTATCGGCGCGCAGGATGCGCGGACCGAGGCCGACAGACATAACACTGCTTATGCGACCGAGCGCCGCCAGCTCGGCGGCATCGAAGCCGCCCTCGGGGCCGATCAGGATCGCCCATGGTGCGCCGCGCGCCACTTCGCCGAGGCCGGACAGCACCTCGGCGATCGGCGGGCCGCCGCCGGTCTCGTCGCAAACCAACAGGCGCCGGCCGGCCGGCCAGCTCGCCAGCAAGCGGTCGAACGTCACCGGCGCGCGCACCTCGGGCACGCTCAAGCGCTCGGTCTGCTCGGCGGCTTCGATAGCATTGGCGC
Source organism: Alphaproteobacteria bacterium (assembly GCA_016870055.1). Taxonomy (GTDB): domain Bacteria; phylum Pseudomonadota; class Alphaproteobacteria; order Reyranellales; family Reyranellaceae; genus Reyranella. The sequence continues at coordinate 13,710 of VGCQ01000021.1, forward strand.
GCAAGCGCTCGAGATTGACCCGCTCGACGGCGGTGTGATGGGTGAACACGGGCTGCAGCGCCGCGGCGCCGAGCTCGGTCGCCTTTTCCACGAGATAGTCCAGCCGCGCCCGCTTGATCGGCGCGAAGCACAGCCAGACATCCGGCTCGGCTGCCTGTTCGCGCGTGCGCTCGCCGATCGTCGCTACGGCCGACTTCTTGCCGCGGCTTTGTAGCGTCGCCCGCCACTCGCCGTCGCGGCCGTTGAACAGCAGCAACGGCGCGCCATCGGCGCGGCGCATGACATGCCGCAAGTAGTGGACCTGCGCCTCGTCGAGCGGCGCTTCGACGCCGGCCGCAAGATCGGCGTCGACGAACAGACGCGACAGGCTCATGGTTTTTGCCCGACCATCGCTGCATGATGCCGCCATGACCGCCGAGCGGACAACCGGCTTTACCGACATCGACCGCCAGCACTGGACATTGCGCACCCTGCCGGCTTGGGCACGCCCTTACGGCCGGCTGGCGCGCTGGGATCGGCCGATCGGCATCTGGCTGTTGATGCTGCCGTGCTGGTGGTCGGTGGCGCTGGGCGCGGCGCCGAGCTGGGGACGGCTGGCGGGCTGGATGGCGCTGTTCGCGCTGGGCGCGCTTGCCATGCGCGGTGCGGGCTGCACCTGGAACGACATCGTCGACCGCAAGGTCGATGCCCAGGTCGAGCGCACGCGCAGCCGGCCGCTGCCGGCCGGCGAAGTGACCCTGCGCAATGCCCTCATCTGGATGGCGCTGCAATCGCTGGTCGGCGCGTTGATCCTGTTCAAGCTGAACAAGTTCGCGGGCGGCGTGGCGCTCCTGTCGCTGGTCCTGGTCGCCGTCTATCCGACCATGAAGCGCTTCACCTACTGGCCGCAGCTCGTGCTGGGGCTCGCCTTCAACTGGGGCGCGCTGGTGGGTTACGCCGCCGTGACCGAAAGCCTGTCCCTCGCCACCGTCGCGCTGTATTTGGGCGGCGTCGCCTGGACCTTGGTCTACGACACGATCTACGCCATGCAGGACCAGCGCGACGATACAGTCATCGGCGTCCGCTCGACCGCGCGCCGATTTGCAGCAGCGCCGCGGCGCTGGCTTGCGCTGTTTGCCGCCTTGGCGGTGGCGGCGTGGACGCTGGCCGGCTGGCTGGCCGCGCTCGGCGCGCCGTACTTCCTGTTGTTGCTCGCCATTGCGCTGCACTTCGCCTGGCAGATCGTCTTTCTGAAGCCCCACGATCCCGCCGATTGCCTGGCCAAGTTCAAGGCCAACGCCTGGCTCGGCCTGTTGCTCACCGTGGCGGTCATCGCTGGGCGCGCCGCCTAGATGCCCCGTCTACCGGCCGACCCCGAAGGTTTTATCCGCGCCAACACCGCCCTCGCGACACCCGCCATGGTGCCGGAATTCAAGCTTTGGCTGGCCAGCGAGTACGTGCCGATCTGGCAGGCCACCGAAACCTGGCTCGAAGAACAGAACGTCGACCCGCCCTACTGGGCGTTCTGTTGGCCGGGCGGCCAGGCGATCGCGCGCTACCTGCTCGATCATCCCGCCGAGGTGCGCGGCAAGCGCGTGATCGACTTCGCGGCCGGCTCCGGCGTCTCGGCGATGGCGGCGGCGCGCGGCGGCGCCAACTCGGTGCTGGCCAACGACATCGATGGACTGTCGCTGATCGCCGCCCAACTCAATGCCGAGGTCAACGGGCTTACCCTGCAGGTCAGTGCCGACGACTGGCTGGCCGGTCCCGATGGAGCCCCCGATGCCGATGTGGTCATTGCCGGCGACGTTTGCTACGAGCGCGACATGTCGGCGCGCGCACTGGCTTGGCTGCGCAGCCATGCACGGCTCGGCCGGTTGGTGCTGCTGGGCGATCCCGGCCGCAACTATTTTCACGCCCAGGGACTGAGGGAACGCGCGCGCTACCAGATTCCGACCTCGCTGCAACTCGAGAACCGCGGCATGCGCGAGACGGTGGTGTGGCAGGTCCTGCCCGAGCCCGACATCAATCCTTAGCTGTTCTTTCATATCGGTTTCGAGTAACACCGCGGCGCATGCCAAAGGCCACCCTCGAGCCGCGCGATTTCGCCACTCTTTACAAGGACTTCACCGCGCCGGTGTCGCGCTTCGACTGTGGCCGCAAGTGTGCGCCGCTCAATGGTGGCGAGCCGGTCTGCTGCTCGACCCAGAACGCCGTTCCGGTCGTGCACAAAGTCGAGTTCGAGCTGCTCGAGACGCGCACCGACCTGTGGTCCAAGTTCAAGCCCTACGACTATGCCACGCGCCAGATCGTGGCCGAGCTCACCCGCGACTGCACGGCGATCCAGTGCAAGGGCGCGCGCCATTGCGAGCGCGACAACCGCACCATCGCCTGCCGCGGCTTTCCCTTCTATCCCTACCTGACGCGTCACAAGGAGTTCGTGGGCATCGGCACCTATTGGGTGTTCGAGGATCGCTGCTGGATGATGTCCAATCTCGAGGTCGTCGACCGAACCTTCGTCGAGCAGTTCGTCACCACCTATGAAGCCTTGTTCGCCAAGGACAGAAGCGAATTCACGACCTATGTCGATTTCTCGGCCTCGGCACGGCGTGTCTTCTCGCGGTGGAAGCGGCCGATCCCGCTGCTCGGCCGCACCGGCGAACTCCTGATCGTAGAGCCGTCGACCGGCGAGATCCGGCCCGGCCGCCGCCAGGACTTTCCCAAGCGCCCGCCCTTCCGGTCGGAAAAGGAGTATCGTGCCGCGGTGAAGGAAGCGGGCGGCGAGGCGCCCAAAGAGGGCCTGCGCGCCGCCTAGAGCTCTGCCAGGGAGTGCCGATCATGCGCCGATTGATGCTCGCCATTCTGCTGTCGTCGCTGGCGTTGCCGGCCGCGGCCGAGGAGATCGGCTCGGTCGGCTATCGCTTCCAGTGGCTCGGTCCCAACGACAAGATCGTGGTCGAGGCGTTCGACGATCCCAACATCGCCGGCATCACTTGCTACATCTCGCGGGCGCGCACCGGCGGCATCAAGGGCGCGATCGGGGTCGCCGAGGATCCGCCTTACGCCTCGATCTCCTGCCATCAGGTCGGGCCGATCGACGCGGCGCGCGCCGAGAAGCTCAAGAGCCCGCACGAGGTGTTCAGCGAGCGCGCCTCGCTGGTCTTCAAGACCACCCAGGTCGTGCGCTTCTACGACGCCCGGCGTCGCGCCCTGGTCTATCTCACCTACACCGACCGCGTCATCGAAGGCAGCCCGCAGAACTCGGTCAGCGTCGTGCCGCTCGGCGTGCGCTAGAGAATAGGAAGGTTCCTAGCAGCACCCAGCGCGCCGCCTCGGGCTTGCCGGCCAGCGGCGTGGTGTAGTGCCAGAACGGTAGGCGATAGGCCGTCACCGTGGCTGGCGCAGCCAGCGGGACGATCTCGCTGAAATGGCCGGCGCGGCTGTAGACCAGCCACTGATGCTCGACGCCGGGCGAGCAGAGGCTGAGGTGAAGGTCGATGTAGCCCGAGCGGGCGTCCTTGTTCTCGGGATGGTGGTCGTTGTGCGGCCCGGCATAGTCGCCAGGCCCATAGCGCAGGACCTGCAGGCCCCAGTTCGCCGCGAGCCTGCGACCGGCCAGCGCCTCGGCGAAGGCACGGAACGAAGCCGAACGCATCAGCCGCACCAGGCCGATGCGCTCGCCGGCCGTTACGCCGGGCTCGCGGCGGCTTTCGAAGTAGATCGTGCGGGCGCGGCTGGTCTTGGGCAGACGCTCGCCATAGTCGTAACGCATCGCCGAGATCGTCTCGGGCGGGATCGGCCGTTCCAAAGCCTCGAGATGATCGGGCAAGGCCTGCTCAAGTGCGCGGCGCAAGCGCTTGGCCCGATCGCGGTCGATGAGATCGTCGCGTGCCAGGAACCGCACTCGCGGATCGGCGAGCGCGCCGCAGAGCGGATGAGTGCCCGCCAGCACGCGCCGGCCCGCGGCGCTCAGCAGGTCCTCGAACTCGGCCGGGACCGCGGATCGGATGGCGTTTGATCTCATGGCACCGCCACTCTAAAGGACAACGCCAGGATGCCCTACGCCTCGCTCCGCGACTTCATCGCCCGCTTGGAACAAAGTGGCCGGCTGGTCCGCGTCACCGCACCCGTTTCGCCGCATCTGGAGATGACCGAGATCCAGACCCGCCTGCTGGCCGAGAAAGGTCCGGCGGTGCTGTTCGAGAACGTGGTGCGCGCCGACGGCTCGCGCTCGGACATCCCGGTGTTGGTCAATCTGTTCGGCACGGTCGAGCGCGTCGCCTGGGGCATGGACCGCGACCCCACCGAGCTGCGCCAGGTCGGCGAGACCTTGGCCTTCCTGCGCCAGCCCGAGCCGCCGGGCGGCTGGCGCGAGGCGCTCGACCTGCTGCCACTGGTTCGGACGGTGATGGCGATGAAGCCGCGCACCGTCGGCAGCGCGCCCTGCCACGAGATCGTGCTGCAGGGCACCGACATCGACATCGGGCGACTGCCCGTCCAGACCTGCTGGCCGGGCGAGCCGGCGCCGCTCATCACCTGGCCGTTGATCGTCACGCAGGGCCCCGACCCCAAAGGCGACAAGCAGGACAGCTTCAATCTCGGCATCTATCGCCTGCAGGTCACAGGCCGCAATACGACTCTGATGCGCTGGCTGAAGCATCGCGGCGGCGCGCAGCATCACCAGCGCTGGAAGGGTGCAGGCAAGCGCGAGCCGCTGCCGGCCGCCGCCGTGATCGGCGCCGATCCCGGTACCATACTCGCCGCCGTGACGCCGGTGCCCGACACTTTGTCGGAGTATCAGTTCGCCGGCCTCCTGCGTGGCAAGAAGGTCGAGCTGGTCGACTGCAAGACCGTTCCCTTGAAGGTGCCGGCCGAGGCCGAGATCGTGCTCGAAGGCCATGTCAGCCTCGACGACTACGGCGACGAGGGCCCCTACGGCGACCACACCGGCTACTACAACAGCGTCGAGCGCTTCCCGGTGTTCACGCTGTCGGCCATCACCATGCGGCGCAACCCGATCTACCTTTCGACCTTCACCGGCCGACCGCCCGACGAGCCGTCAGTGCTGGGCGAGGCGCTGAACGAGGTGTTCATCCCGCTGTTCCAGCAGCAATTCCCCGAGATCGTCGACTTCTGGCTGCCGCCCGAAGGCTGCTCCTACCGGATCGCCGTGGTGTCGATGAAGAAGGCCTATGCCGGTCACGCCAAGCGCGTGATGATGGGCGTGTGGTCGTATCTGCGGCAGTTCATGTACACCAAGTGGGTGATCGTGGTGGATGCCGACATCGACGCCCGCAACTGGAAAGACGTGATGTGGGCGATCTCGACGCGCATGGACCCGGCGCGCGACATCACCGTGATCCAGAACACGCCGATCGACTATCTCGACTTCGCCTCGCCCGTCTCCGGCCTCGGCTCCAAGATCGGCCTCGACGCGACGGACAAGCTCCCCGGCGAGACCAACCGCGACTGGGGCCGCCAGATCCGCATGGACCAAGCCATCATCGACAAAGTCGACGCGATGTGGAGCGCGCTCGGCCTGCCGGGCAGCGGCAAGAAGATCTGGCGCTGAGCAGCGAGCCGGTCATTGAACTGCGGGCCTCCGGGCCCGCTCACATTCCGTCGTCATTCGCGACGCTCGGGATGCCACGAAGCAGGCGTGGAGGCCCGCGGTCCATCGAGAGTCACGACCTCATGCCGGCAATGACTTTCTCGACGAGGAGTCTGCGGCCAACAGCGGCGTCCTCTTCCGAAGCGCCTCTGGTGGCGCCGCTGATCGCAACCTTGTCGAGGCCGAGCGCCTCCAATTCCCGAAGGCGCTCGATGCAGCGCTGGGGTGGGCCGACGATCGCCATGCGGTCGATGAAGTCGGCGGTGAGCGTCGTCGCCTGCCGCGAATCGCCCCGGGTGTGCGCCTTCATGTCGTAGTTGCTGATCAGCTTCTCGAGCACCTGCTGGTCGCCCGCCGAGGTCGGCACATCGGTCTTGCCGTGCATCATCGAAAAGCGTGCAAAGGTGGTGAGGCCGCCGCGCACCAGGCTGCGCGCGACCTCGACGTCGGGGTGGCACCCAAGATTGAGGTAGGCGCCGTAGGCGATGCCGTCGGGATCGAGGCCGGCGTCGCGGCGCGTCTTTTTGGCCAGGCCAATCGCCCATCTCAGACGCTCGACATCGGCGCCCAGCGCGAACATCACGCGCTCGGCGTGGAGGGCAGCAATGGCGATGACCTTGGGGCCGCTCGCCGCGACCTCGACCGGCACCTTGGCGCCGCCGGCGATCCAGGCGATGCGACTGGCCGGTGGCGCATCGTGCAAATGCAAGCCCGACAGGGGCGGCGCCATGTCGGTCGGGATATCGATGTCCTCGAAACTCACGGCCTCGCCCCGAAGATAGGCCTGGAGCTGCCGCAGGTAGCGCTCGAACTGGCCGAGCCGAGCCGGCGCGCGACCGAGATGCGCCAGCGCCGAATCGCCACGGCCGATGCCCAGCACGGCGCGGCCGCTCGAGACGCGGTTGACGCTGGTGATGGCGGTGGCCGTCGCCGCGGCATGACGCGTCACCGAGTTGGTGACGCCGGTGCCGAGCCCCAGCCGGGTCGTTGCCGCCCCAGCGAGCGCCAGCGCCACGTAGGGATCGCCCGACAGGTTCTGCGAATCGACCACCAGCATGCCGTCCCAGCCGGCCGCTTCGATCTCCTTGGCCATGCGCGCCGCCCCGCGCGCCGACGCCACCTGGGTGGTCCACAATTGCACGCCGTTCCTCCTCCTCGGCGGTGGCCGAGCAGGAGTCTCCTATCACTTCCGCGCCGCCTGCACGATCTGAGTCAGGCGCTGGCCGTCGATGTCGGTGTCGACCTGCACCCAGACCGGAAAGTGGTCGGAGAGCTGGAAGGTGAACTCGGTGCGCGAGTAGCCGGCCTTGGGGAACAGCTCCTTGATGGCAGCGTCGGAGCCGTAGAAGTCGAGCGTGCCGCCGAAGTTGGTGAACCGCCGCTTGAGCGTCGGCAAATGCAGGATCTGGTCGTAGCGCGCCGTCTTGCCGAGGTTGGAGCCCTTGACCGTGATGTCGCCGACCCTGAGCTCGCGCAGCGACTCGGGGAGCTGCAGGCCGCGCCGGGTCAGCGCCTTGAAGGTCTGGTCGTCGAGCGCCGGCGTGTTGAAGTCTCCCATGACGATCAAGTCGGTGTCCTCGACCGACCTGTCCTTGAAGCGCTCGTCGATCCAGTCGGCCAGCAGGGCGAGCTCGGCGGTGCGACCCTCGATGCCGTCGCCCCACCGGGTGTGCGTGGCCAACACGATGAAATCGAAATTGCCGGCGCGGAACGAGCACATGTAGGGCGCCCGCCAGAACGACTGCTGGGCGAGATACTCCTTGCCCTTCTTCAAGCGCGGCGCATCGACCTCGGCCGCCAGGCCGTTGAAAGTGACGGCGCGGCGATCGAACAGGAAGCCGACCCGCTCGCGATTGCCACCGGGATCGGAGATCCAGTCGGAGTAGATGAGATCCCAGCTCGGTCCCAGGATGTCGCAGACACGGCCGTAGTCGGTGAGATCGTCGCGCAACTCGACCAGGCCGATCAGGTCGAACTGACCGAGGATCTCGGCGATGTAGTGAATCGCCGCCTCCGACCGTCGCTTCTTGCCGAACTCGCGGATGTTCCAGATCGCGACGTTGATCGACTCGTCGAGCTTCGAGGGCGGTATCTTCGCCGCCTTGATGCGCTTCTTGAGCGCCAAAAGGCCCGCTGCGATCTCGGGCGAGACGTCGCCATGATGCATGAGGTCCCCGATTTCACCGGTCTGACGACGGTAGACCGGGCAACACCCCTCGGCACGCCGCACTTGCGCATAGCCCGTCGACAAAATCCGCTGCCAGGTCGAGGCCGGCCGATGTAAACTCCCTTAACATGGGCTGGAAAAGACGAGAGCGCGAGGCGCGCGGCTATCACCACGGCAATCTGCGCGAGGCGCTGATCCAGGCGGCGCGCGAGCTGATCAAGGAGAAGGGACCGGCAGGTTTCACCTTCGCCGACGCTGCGCGTTCGGCCGGCGTCAGTGCGGCAGCGCCCTACCGCCACTTCCGCGACCGCGACGCGCTTCTCGCCGACGTGGCGCGCGAGGGCTTTCAGCGCTTCGAGGCCATGCTCTCGACCGGCTGGGCCAACGGCAAGCCTGACGCGCTCACCGCCTTCCACAATATCGGCCGCGCCTACCTCGCCTTCGCCCGCGGCGAGCCCGCCTACTACGCCGCCATGTTCGAATCGGGCCTGCCGCCCGACCTCAACGCCGAGCTGCGCGCCGCTGCTGATCGCGCCTTTGCCGTGTTGCGCACCGCAGCCGACTCCCTGGTCGCCCTGCTGCCGGCCGGCAAGCGGCCGCCGGCCTTGATGATGAGCCTGCATGTCTGGGCAATGGCTCACGGCATCGCCTCGCTGTTCGGTCGCGGCGATGCCGGCCGGCGCAGCCTGCCAATGACGGCCGAGGAGCTGCTGGAATCGCAAATGCTCATTTACCTGCAGGGGTTGGGTTTTCCCCAAAAAGCCTGAGGGGCCCTTGACTCCTAGGCCTGGAATGCCCAATGTAAATGTCGTTAACATTTACATCCGTTAACGCTGAACGAAGGAGCCCCACCATGACGGGCCTGATGGAGAGACTGGACGACCTTCCGAAGCCCGCGTGGATCGCCCTGGTGGTCGTGAGCTTCATCGTGTTCTGGCCGATCGGCCTTGCCCTTCTCATTTACCTGAAATGGAGTGGACGCATGTTTTGCTCACGTCGCTACGGCCACTGGTATGGACCCGACGGCCGCGAAGCCCGCCGCGAGGCGCGCGAGGAATGGCGCGCCTGGAAGCGCCGCCATCATTGGGGCCACAGCGGCAGCGGCAATGTCGCCTTCGACGAATATCGCGAGGAGACGCTGCGCCGGCTCGACGAGGAGCAGCGCGAGTTCCGCGACTTCCTCGACCGGCTGCGTGCCGCCAAGGATCGCGCCGAGTTCGATCAGTTCATGAACGAGCGGCGCAACCGGCCGCCCGCGGCCGAGCCCCCGGCGCCCTCCCCCACCGTGTGAGACTCGCGTCCCAAGCCCCTCCTGTTCACCGAGCAGGAGGGCTTTTCCTTGTGGTCAGTAGTCGAGCTTCATGGGCAATCGATGGGTGATCGCCCGCCGCGCGAGGTCGAACATGACGGCGAAGCCGTAGCGCGCATTCTGCTCCAGCGGAGCATCCTTGAGCGGCGGCTCGCCGCCCCAGCCGACGACCGTGCCGGCACCGGCCTTCCAGGTCGCCGCGTTCAGCTCTTCAAGCTGACGATGCAACGACTCGGCCGAACCCATGACAGCGCGGCGGCCGTCGACATCCTCACCCTCGAAGGTGAACTCCAAGCTGCCGGGCAGCCACAGCTCGACATTGCGCACCAGATGCGAATAGCGCGAGCGGAAGGCCGTCGCGGTGCTGCGCATCAGGACGGGATCGTGGTCCCACTCCTCCGGCAGGCTGGCCGGCAG
>VGCQ01000022.1 GCA_016870055.1 Alphaproteobacteria bacterium
GCCAGGCGTCGATTGCCGAAGCACTAGCGCAGAGCGGGCATCGGCCGCCGGTGGTGGCGTGCGAAGCTTTCGAGGACACTTTGCCGAAGGCCGCGCGGCCGGCGCTCGGCACCGAGCCCCGGCCCGAGACGCCGGCCAGCATTCTCTACACGTCCGGCACCACCGGCCGGCCCAAGGGCTGCGTGCTGAGCCACGGCTACGAGATCGCATGTGGCGACTGGTACGCCGCGCTGCGCGGCGCGGCCGGCCTGCGCCCCGGCCAGGACCGCATCTACAATCCGTTGCCGCTCTATCACGCCAACGCCGGCGTCGTGTCGCTGATGGGCGCGATCCTGACCGGCAACTGCCAGATCCAGCCCGACCGCTTCCATCCGCAGCGCTGGTGGCGCGAGGTTGCCGAAACCCGCGCCACCGTCGTGCACTATCTCGGCGTGATCGCGCCGGTATTGCTGAAGCTCGCGCCCGACGAGCACGAGCGGCGCCATCGCGTGCGCTTCGGCATCGGCGCCGGCATCGAGCCCGAGCTGCACGCCGCGTTCGAGAAGCGCTTCGGCTTTCCCATGATCGAGCTCTGGGGCATGACCGAGATGGTGCGCGTGCTGGGCGACACCGTCGAGCCTCGCCAGGTCGGCACCCGCGCCTTCGGGCGCGCCGTGCCGGGCGTCGAGGTGCGTGTCGTCGACGACGCCGACCGCGACGTTCCCGACGGCCGGCCCGGCGAGATGCTGGTGCGCCATTCGGCGGCGACGCCGCGCCGCGGCTGCTTCTCGGGCTATCTCGAGGACGAGGCCGCGACCGAAGCGGCGTGGAAGGGCGGCTGGTTCCACACCGGCGATGTCGTGATCCGCGATGCCGACGGCATGCTGCACTTCGTCGAGCGCAAGAAGAACATCATCCGCCGCTCGGGCGAGAACATCGCGGCCGCCGAGGTCGAGGCGGTGCTGCTGACGCACCCCGACGTGCAGCAGGTGGCGGTGATGGCGGTGCAGGACGAGCTGCGCGACGAGGAGGTGCTGGCCTGCATCGTGCTGAAGCGCCCGATGCCCGCCGACGCGGCGGCGACGATGCTGTTCCGGCACTGCAACGAACGGCTCGCCTACTACAAGCCGCCGGGCTGGATCCACGTCGTGCAAAGCCTGCCGACGACCGGAACGCAGAAGATCCAGAAGCACAACATCTACCCGGCCGGCACCGATCCGCGCCGCCTGCCGGAGATCGTCGACCTGCGGGCGCTTAAGCGCCGATCCTCTTCCCCAGCATAGCTGGAGGAGGCAACTTGCATCCCAGGCAATCGACTGCCGCTCAGTCGATGACGCCCGCAGTCACGTCGAGCGGCTTGGCGACGACGTCGCCTGCCGCGGCTGGGTGCGCAGGGAAGCGCGATTGGAAACCGTCATGGTCGCGCGCCGACCTTCAGCGGCTTCACGACGCGGCGATGTCCTTGAAGCGCCGCAAGGTCTCGATCTGCTGATCGAAGGTGGGCATGCGGTACATCGGATAGAGCATCACCATTTGCGCACCGAGCCGTTTCCAGCCCTCGGCCGCACGGGCCCACAGCTCAGGGTCGGGTTCGGTCATGCGCAGCCAGCCTTCCAGCCCGAAGGCGGCGGGATTGCGGCCGAACGCCTGCAGGTGGCCGCGCAACTGGGCGAGCTTGGGCTCGGCGTCGGCGGGCGACAGGATCGGCATCCAGCCGTCGCCGATGCGGGCGCAGCGCTTGATCACGGCGTCCGATGAGCCGCCGAACCACACCGGGATCGGCCGCTGGTGCGGCAGCGGCAGGATGTTGACGTCCTGGTACTTGTGGAAGCGACCCTCGAACGTCACGAGATCCTCGGTCCACAGCTTGCGCATCACCGCGATCTGCTCGGCCTGGCGGGCGCCGCGGGTCTTCCACTCGCTGTCGAGCGCTTCGTACTCGACATGGTTCCAGCCGACGCCGACGCCCAGCCGGAGCCGCCCGCCGCTCAGGATGTCGACCTCGGCCGCCTGCTTGGCGACCACGCCGGTCTGGCGCTGCGGCAGGATGAGCACGCCGCTGCACAGCTTGATGGTCTTGGTGACGGCGGCGATGAAGGCCATGGTGGTGAAGGTCTCGTGGAAGGGATCCTTCTCGCTGTACAACGGCTTCCAGTCGCCGCGCGCCGCCGCGCCGAACACGTGATCGGCGACCTCGATGCAGTGATAGCCCAGGCCCTCGACGGCCTGCGCCCAGTCGCGGATCTTGGCCGGGTCGGTGCCGATGTCGCGGGTCGGGAAGAGGGCATTCAGCAGCATGGCGAGGTCCTACAGCGGCAAATTCGGAACGCAGTATTGTCTCGGGAATGCGATCGGCAAGCAAACCGACTGCCTTGGCCCCGCATTTCTCACAAGAACCATTGAACTGGCCCGCGCAGATTCCATTTGAACCATAGGATTCGGCGTTTTGGTCGATTGGATCGAGGGCAAGGATGGCGCCGCCAGCGGGTGAAGCTGTGAATCGGCGTGCCAGGATGACCCCCGATCGGCAAGGGGTCATCAAGCGCAACACCTTGATTTCGCTTCTTGCGAACCGAGAGAGCGGGGTCAATTGGACGTCGATCCGGGGTCAACTTTGAACGCCGATTGACAACCGACAGCTACACCACCTCAGGGGGGCACGACCGAACGAACTCCGGCATGCTGGCAGTGCTGTCACCCTCCAGGTCTGGTGAGACGAGGAGGTGGCCTGCCACAACTGCTGGCAGGCGAGACCATTTTTTCCCTGCTTGGTGGGAAATAATTGGCCTGCTTGACGATTGGAGGATTGACAATCATAGTAATTTTAAATTACTATAGTAATTATCGCGACATGTCGACCCGTTCTCAGTCGGGAGGTGCCGCGACGGTCCATCTGCTTACGACCCTGGGTGTTCATCTCGGCCATGCCGGCACCTACGACTACCAGCGTCGCGGGAACAGGATCACCGGCTACACGCACCTTCAACAGTTTCGCCCCATTTCGAACATCAATGTCGGTCTACTCTCGCAGCAAGCCGGACTGACCCTGGAGGAAACATTGTCCATAGCGGGCAAGTTTGCGTCGATGTTTTCGAGCAACGCCGATCCCCGCCAACCGTACGGCCTGGATCCCCTGACCTTGCACTACATCAAGCGCGGTTACGAAATCGGCGAAAGCGGCCTGTACGACCGCCCGCCTGGTCAGTGATCGGCGGTGGCACGATGTCGACCGTCGAGGACGCAGTGAAAGGCATCGTCTGGTTTCTGATCGGCGGCGTCATCATCGGCGGCGCGCTCTACTTTTATCTGCTGCTCGGGTCGATCGAGCTGGTGTGGAGCCCCTACACATGCCTGACTCGAGAATACGAGCAGACGATGACGTTGCCTCAGCACAGTTTCAGGGTGATCGAGGAGAGTTGCTCGACAATCGCCAAGGGGCCGAGCGAAATCAGCGTCTTCGCCAAGCGCTTCGATCGGGCTTGGGGCAAGACACTCCTTTTCAAGTACGAGCGCATGAACGACGGCAGCGCCGATGCCGAGCCTGTGCTGTCGCCCGGTGCCAACGGCGGCGTGCGGATTTCGGTCAAGCATGTCGCGGAGATCGTCTGCCTGCGGTGGCACTGGGGCGGCCTCGAGATCGAATACGACATTGGGCGTGTGGTCGACACCGAACCCTGGCCGCCGCCCGAGTGCAAGGACAAGTGATGCCGGCCGCGGGCTCGGCGCGTTCAGTCGACTGTCAGTCCCCCAGATCGCCTGCGTTCACTCGACCACTTCGTCGGCACGCAGCACGACAGCGGTCGGAATCGTCAGTCCCAGTGCCTTCGCGGTCGCGAGGTTGACGACCAGCTCGACTTTCACGGCTTGCTGCACGGGCAGGTCGGCCGGCTTTTCGGCCTTGAGGATGCGGCCGCTGTAAGTGCCGACCAGGCGAAGCGCATCGGTGACGCTCGATCCATAGCTCAGAAGGCCGCCGCCGCGGGCGAATTCGAGGAAGGGAGAGACGGTGGCAACGCCGTAGCGCGCCGCCAGCGCCACCAGCGCGTCGCGCGCGCCGCTCAAGAACGGATCGGCCTGCATGAGCAGCGCACCGGCGCCCTGCCGCCGGACGGCGGCAAAAGCCGGCTCCAGCTCGCGCTCGCTACGGGCTTCGACGACCAGCAGCGCCAGCCCGCGCGCTCTCGCCACCGCTTGCGCATCGCTGGTCTCGGCCTGCGCCACCGCATTGCTCGGATTGACCAGGAAAGCGAGCGAGGCGGCGCCCGGTACCAGCTCGTGCAAGAGCTCCATCTGCTTGGCGACCAGCACCTTTCCCAAGGTCGCCACGCCAGTGAGATTGCCGCCGGGTCTGGCGAGGCTCGCCACCAAGCCGAGCTCGACCGGATCGCCGCCGGTGTTGAACACGATCGGGATCGTCGCGGTCGCTGCCTTGGCGGCACGGGTCGCCGTGATGCCGCTGGTGGCGAGGACCGACACCGGGCGGCGGACCAGATCGGCCGCCAACGACGGAAGCCGATCGTAGTGACCGTCGGCAAAACGGTACTCGATCGCAACGGTGCGGTTCTCCGCGAAGCCGGTCTCGGCGAGGCCGCGGCGAAACGCTTCGACCCGGCTTTCGTCCGATGCGCTGGACAGGTAGCCGATCACCGGGATCGCCGGCGGCTGCGCCGATACGGCGAGTGGCCACGTCGCCGCCGCGCCGCCAACCGACGCGATGAACTGGCGCCGCCTCATACGGGTCCGATCTCCAAGCATCGACCAAACTATAACATCCCTGGACGGACTGCCGGCGGTTGACCAAGCCGTCGAATGCGGTCAGGCTATTTCGCACTGCGTGCGGCGCGGGATTTCCGCGTGCGCAGCCGCTGAGGAGAAAGCCATCGAGTAAGCGTCCACTTACATAGCCGCATTCGACCCAAAAAAAGCATCTGGGAGGCGACGTCCATGAACGACAAAACGCGTAACAGGGGTGTCGAAGCTACACGGCGTGAGTTCCTGAAGGCGACGACGGTGCTTGCCGGCACCGCACTCGCCGGTCTGCCGGGCACGGCCATGGCGGGCAAGAAGCACCCCAAACGCGGCGGCACGCTGCGCTTTGGCACGCGCGACGATTCGGTCGCCCTCGATACCCATCGCAACATCATCTACTTCGTCTCCCATCCGCTGACCGGCATCACCGGCGGGCTGGTCGATTTCGACGACAAGATGCAGCCCAAGCCGGCGGTCGCCGAATCGTGGGATTCCTCGTCGGATCTGATGACCTGGACCTTCAAGCTCCGGCGTGGTGCCGAGTACCACAACGGCCAGACGATCGACGCCGAGTCGGTGAAGTGGAACGTCGAGCGGATCAAGGATCCCAAGACCAGCCACGCCTTCACTCGGTCCGTCCTGTCCGACGTCGAGCGCGTCACGGTCGACGACAAGCAGACCGTGCGCTTCCACCTCAAGGAGCCGCATGCCGCGCTCGACATCAACCTCGTCTACTATCCAGTGAACCTGATGGCGCCGGGCGCGGTCGATACGGCCGACACGCACCCGGTCAACTGCGGCCCGTTCAAGTTCAAGTCGTGGCGTCGCTTCGATGTTTGCGAGCTGGTCCGCTTCGAGAACTTCTGGGAGACCGACTCCGAAGGCAACTCGCTGCCCTATCTCGACGGGCTGGTCGGGCGGCCGAAGAAGGAGGATCGCGTCCGCCTGACGGGGTTGCGCACCGGCGAGCTCGACCTCATCGACAACGTGGCCTACGCCGACGCGCCGGCCTTCAAGAAGGACCATGGCAGGACGTTCGACACCTGGCCGGTGCCCCAGGTCGGCACCGCGATGATGTACTTCAACCTCAAGAACGGCCTGTTGTCGGAGAAGGACAATCCCGACGCCCACCTGCTGCGGCAGGCGATCGCCCACGCCATCGACCACGAGGGCATCCACCAGGCGGTGTTCAACGGCCTCGGCGAGATCTCGCGGGGCTTCTACAGCAGCGCCAGCCCCTGGCACTCGAAGGACATCGAGAGCTGGCCGAAGTTCGATCCCGACAAGGCCAAGGCGCTGCGCAAGAAGGCCAAGGGCGGCGACGAGAAGTTCTCCATCATCGCCAACGACAGCTTTCCCTACATGCAGCAGTCGGGCGAGCTCGTGCACGCCATGCTGAAGGACGCCGGCTTCAACGCCGTGCTCGAGATCCTGCCGGGGCCGGTGATGCTCGAGAAGCAGGGCAAGGGGGACTACCACATCGACTCGACGGCCAACTCCTACCGCCTCGACCCGGACGGCTGGTTTAGCCGCAACATCCTGTCGACCGCGCCGGAGAACCGCCGCCGCAACGGCTACAAGAACGAGAAAGCGGACCAGATCATCCTGGCTGCCCGCAAGGAGCGCGACCCGGCCAAGCGCCGTCTGATGTACGCGGACGTCGAGACGCTGGTGAACCGCGACCTGCCGATACTTTATACGCACTTCGTGCCGCTGATGATGGCCAGCAACCGGGCGCGCGTTAAGGGCTACAACGTGTCCTACTCCGGACCGTGGAGCTACACGGGCGCCGGCATGCGGCGCACCTGGATCGACGGCTGACACGGGGACAGGGCGTTGCTCGCCTACACGCTGCGGCGCATCGCCCAGCTCGTCCCCGTCCTGCTGTTGCTCAGCGTGGCGGTGTTCGGCTTCGTCGAGGCGTTGCCGGGCTCCATCGTCGACACGCTGGTCGGCACCGAAGGCGGCGACATCGAGGAAGCGCGCAAGATCCTGGAAAAGGAGTACGGCCTCGATCAGCCGGTCTATGTCCGTTACGCCAAGTGGCTCTATCGCGCTGTCCAGTTCGACTTCGGCAAGTCTCTGGTGACGCGCCGGCCGATCTCGTTCGAACTGCTCAGTCGAATACCTGCCACGGTCTACCTGGCTGTGGTCGGCATATCACTGTCGATGCTGATCGCCATACCGCTCGGCACCTTCGCCGCCGTACGACGCAACTCCGGTGTCGACTATACGGCGCAGGTGTCGTCCCTGGCCGGGATCTCGATCCCCGAGTTCTGGTTCGCGATCCTCTGCGTGCTGCTGTTCTCGCTCTATCTCGGCTGGCTGCCGTCTTCGGGCTATGTCAGCCCGTTCGAGGATTTCTGGGGCAGCCTGCAGTTCCTGATCCTGCCGGCGGCGGCGATCGGCTTCCGGCAGGCCGCGTTCACGACACGGCTCACGCGTTCCTCCATGCTCGACGAGCTCAGCAAGGAGTATGTCGACACGGCGCGCTCGATGGGCCTGCCCGAGCGGCGGGTGATCTTCCGCTACACGCTGCGCAACGCCATGATCCCGACCATTACCATTTCGGGCCTGCAGCTCGCCAACCTGCTCGGCGGCACCGTGGTGCTCGAGTCGATCTTCGCGTGGCCGGGCATCGGCCGCGCCATCTTCGAGGCGATCCTGCAACGCGACTATCCGCTGATCCAGGCGGGCGTGCTCGTCCTGGGCTGCATCGTCGTCGTCATGAACCTGCTGGTCGACCTGACCTACAGGCTGCTCAACCCGCGCGTCAAATTCGCCTAGGGGACCGGCCATGTCCGAACTGGAAGCCGACAAGCTGGTCGACGGCACCCTGGCCTGGCGCGCGCCGCCGGTGCCGCCGCGGAGAAGGCGCCTCGCCACCGCGCTCGCGAACGCCTGGCACGAATTGCGCAAGAGCCGTACGGCATCGATCGGCGCTGTTATGCTCGTGCTGCTGTTCGGCGCCTGCATCGCCACACCGTGGATCGCCACGCATGACCCGATCAAGCAGAATTACCGCGCGCGGCTTGCGCCACCCTCGGAGCAGCACCTGCTGGGAACCGATCGCCTGGGCCGCGACATCTACTCGCGGCTGCTCTATGGCGGGCGGCGGCTGGTGACCATCGCCGTCGTGGCGGTCGCGCTCTCGTTGCTGATCGGCGTGCCGTTCGGTGTGCTGACCGGTTACTTCGGCGGGCTCGCCGACACCATAGGCATGCGCATCGTCGACGGGCTGCTCGCGTTCCCGGGATTGCTGCTCTATCTCCTGTTCGTGACGGTGGCCCAGGCCTGGAAGTTCGAAGGATTCATGGTCGATGTCGTGCTGGTCGGAGCGCTCGCCTTTGCCGGCATGCCCGAGAAAGCGCGGCTCGCGCGCGGCTCGGTCCTGGCGGAGAAACAGAAGGAATATGTCGAGGCGTCGCGCGCCATGGGCGATTCCTCGTTCTGCATAGCGCTCGCCCAGGTGCTGCCCAACATCGTTTCGCCTCTGATCGTGACGGCCACCGTCCGCTTCGGTTTCGTCATCCTGATCGTCGCGGCCCTGTCGTTTCTCGGATTGGGCACGCCGCCGCCGACGCCCGACTGGGGCTCCGACCTCAGCGCCGCGCGCGACTACATGGAAACCCATCCGCTGATCGCGGCCTTCCCGGGCCTCGCGATCTGCTACACCGTGCTCGCCTTCAACCTGTTCGGCGACGGCCTGCGCGACATCCTCGATCCGCGACTGGCCGAGCGCTGATCAGAGGTTGTGGCAGGCGACCTGGCGGCCGCCGCCGACATCGACCAGGGGCGGCTCGACCTCGCTGCAGATCTTGGTTTCGTTCGGGCAGCGGCGGCATAGCCGGCAACCCGGCGGCGGGTCGATCGGCGTCGACACCTCGCCCTTCAGCGTCAGCCGGGGCGGCGGCTTGGCCGGATCGGCCTCGGGAACGGCGGCGAGCAGCGCCTTGGTGTAGGGGTGCAGCGGCTTGCCGAACAGCGCGCCCGCCGGCGCAGTCTCGACGATCTTGCCGACATACATCACCGCCACCCGGTCGCTGATGTGGCGGATGACGCTGAGATCGTGGGCGATGAAGAGGTAGGTCAGCCCGAACTCCTCCTGCAGGTCGCGGAACAGGTTGAGGATCTGGGCCTGGATCGAGACGTCGAGCGCCGAGACCGGCTCGTCGCCGATCACCAGCTCGGGATCGACCGACAGTGCGCGGGCGATGGCGATGCGCTGGCGCTGGCCGCCCGAGAATTCGTGCGGATAGCGATCGATGTGCTCGACGCCCAGCCCGACGCGGGTCAGCAGGTCGAGCACGCGCTCGCGCTTCTCCGTCCAGCTGCGCGCCAGGCCGTGAATCTCCATCGGCCGGCTCAGGATCTGCATGATCGTCTTGCGCGGGTTGAGCGAGCTGTAGGGATCCTGGAAGACGAGCTGGACCTCCTTGCGCGCCCGTTTCAGGCGCTCGGCCGAGAAGGCGAGCAGGTCCTCGCCTTTCAGCCTGACCGCGCCGCTGGTCGGCTCGATCAGCCGGGTCACCAGCCGCGCCGTGGTCGACTTGCCGCAGCCCGATTCGCCGACCAGCCCGAGCGTCTCGCCGCGGCGGATGTGGAAATCGATGCCGTCGACGGCCTTCAGCGTCTGCGCCTTTTCGCCGGCCAGCCGCGAGTAGATGTCGCCGTGCAGGGTGAAGTGCTTGGTGAGATCCCTGACCTCGAGCAGCGTGTCGGCGGCGGTCGCGGTCATGCGGTCATCCCCGGTCGTGCAGGTGGCAGGCGGCGAGGTGGCCGGGCGCGATCTCCTTGAGCGGCGGCACGTCGCGGCGGCAGACATCCATCGCGTGGGCGCAGCGCGGGTGGAACTTGCAGCCTTGCGGCGGGCTCATCATGTTGCACACCGACCCGGTGATCGGCGTCAGGTACTTGGCCTGCGTGTCGAGTCGCGGGATCGAGTTGAGCAGGCCGACCGTGTAGGGATGCTGCGGGTTGGCGAAGATCTCGCGCTTGTCGCCGAGCTCGACCAGGTGCGAGGCGTACATCACCCCGATCTTGTCGCAGGAATGGGCGACCACGCCGAGATTGTGGGTGATGAACAGGAGCGACATGCCGAGCTTGTCGATCATGCTGGTGATCAGCTCCAGGATGGTCGCCTGGATTGTCACGTCGAGCGCCGTGGTCGGCTCGTCGGCGATCAGGAAGCTCGGGCTGCAGCTCAGCGCCATCGCCAGCATGACGCGCTGGCGCATGCCGCCGGAGAATTCGTGGACGTAGGAGTCGACGCGCCGCTGCGGCGACGGGATGCCGACCAGTGACAGGAGCTCGATCACCCGCGCGCGCGCCTCCTGCTTGCCCATCTTGAGGTTGGTGCGCAGCGCGTCGGAGATCTGGTCGCACACGGTGAATACCGGGTTGAGCGCGCTCATCGGCTCCTGGAAGACCATGGCGATCTGGCGGCCGCGCAGGCTGCGCATCTCGGCGTCGCTCTTGTCGAGGACGTTCGCGCCTTCGAACAGGATGCGGCCGCGCTGGACCTCGCCCGGCGGATCGGGGATCAGGCGCATGATCGCCCGTGCCGTCACCGACTTGCCCGAGCCCGATTCGCCCACCAGGCCGAACGTCTCGCCGCGGGCGATCGAAAAGGACACGCCGTTCACCGCCGTGAGATCGCCTCGCCGGAGACGAAAGCGCACGGTCACGTCCTCGAGTTCGAGAACCGGCTCGCCCATATCGCGTCACTCTCGTCGCGGTTGTCGTTGGGCCCTGCGCAAGCGCGACGGACCGGCTTGTTTACGCGCGGATGACTGCTACTCGACTCCCTGTTGGCGAAATCCTAGGCCGCCTCGCAGCAAAAGGAAACCCTGCCGATGACAGACATCGGACTCGACACCTGCCGTTCGGCACAGTCGGACCAATTCGACCCGAGGAGTTTCCCATCGGCTTGACCGTGTCGGCGGCACACCCTGCGCCGCGTGCGATCAGGCAGCGGTCTTGCGGACGGCGTCGGCCCACGTCGCGCGGAGCCACGTCGCGCAGGCGACGTTCTGCTCGAAGATCGAGTACTTCGCACCGCCGCCATAGTCCGGCGGCGGGATGAATTCGCAGGAGATGAAACCGAGCGGGCTCGTCGCATGCGCGGCGTGGTGGGCGAGCAGGTTGCGCACCACCTGCTTCCACGGCTCCAACCGCTTCTCGTCCCACTCCGAATGCCACTCGCCCGGCTTCGGCTCGATGAAGGGATACTGGACGCCGCGCCCGACCCGGCCGTCCGGGTGCTTGCTCCAGACGTTGACCGGGTTGTTCGGCACCGCGGCGCGGGCATGCATCAACTTGACGTAGTCGTTGGCGATCCAGGCCGAGGTTACGTTGCCCGGCTTGTCGGGGTGAAGTTCGAGCAGGCCGGCGTCGATGTCGGCCTTCATGTTCTGGACTTCCTGCTCCTTCGGGTTGTCGATCTTGAAGATCACGTGGGAATGGTCGAGCGTCATGTAGAAGGGGATGCCGCGCTTCCTGATCAGTTGCGCCACCCTCTCGACGCGGCCGAAATGCTCGGACCACATGTTGACGTGGACTTCCAGGCACGGCGTCACGCCCATCTTGCCGCCGAAATCGACGGTGCGGCAGTAGAAGTCGGCGACCTGCTGGTCGGTGACCGGGCGGCCATCGGCGTGGTTGGTCATCACCTGCATGTTGTGGACGACCGATCCCAGCTCGCGCGCGAAGTAGAGGTTGCGTTCGGCCAGCTTCTCGTCGCGCCCGAGCGTATAGAACCAGCCACAGGAGAGGATCGGCAGGCCGAAATCCTGGCTTGCCCGGGCGTACTCCTCCAACTCTTCGAGCGGTGGCGTGCGGTCGATGTAGTCGAAGACGCCGGCTTCCTTGACCATCTTCACCTTCTCGCGCGGCGGCGGGATGTTGGTGTCCTGATGGGTGGTGCCGCCGGCGGTGCAGCCGATCTTCAAGTCCTCGACCTTGCGCATGAGCGTCTCCTTCCGGGTTGCCGTGGTTGTCGCGCCGGTTCCGGCCCAGGGGTGAAATGCCCGGCTCGACGCACTTGACCCGACATTCTCCAGGTGACCTACGGGAGCGAGACAATAGCCGTTTGCCCGTTCTCCTCGAACGGACTCGACCCTCCTACGTGAGAGTTTCAGGCGAGTATGCCCGCCGACCCTTGCTCAGGAAAGGATCGGCCCATGAGTTCTTCTTCATCACTTGCAGGCATTGCCGGCACGGCCGATCGGCCGGCGTCTAAGGTTTTTCGTCTAGTGTTTTGCGGGCCGATCGATCGCCGATTTCCGCTTCATCGTCGAACGGGCGGGGCTCGACGCGGCTGCCGCTCAGAACGTCAGGCCGTACGCCGCCTCCTCGGTATAGATCGAGCCGTTGCGGCCCTGGCGGCTGGAATAGAGCGCGAAGTGGTCGGCGATCCACGGGCCGGCCTTGAAGGTGGCGTAGCTCGCCATGAACTGCGCGAGGTGGTGGCCGGTCTCCGCGCCGTTGGCGAAGCGGGCTAGCGTGACATGCGGGCGGTACTTGCGTCGCTCGATCTCGATGCCGCAGTTGCGCGCCACGGTCGTCACCTTCTGCTGCAGCCAGTCGAGCCGCTCGCTCTTCTCGACCGTGGCGACCAGGGCGCGCGGCTGCCTGCCGCTCGAGAACTGCTCGACGCCGGCAAGGGTGAGGGCAAAGCGCGGGCCCGCGATGTCCGACAGCTCCTCCTCGAAGTCGCGCATGGCGCCGCCCTGGACCTCGCCGGCAAAGCACAGCGTGACGTGGAAGTTCTCCGGCGGCTGCCAGCGCGCATCGGGCACGCCCGACTGCAGCGCCATCAGACTGTCGGCGATCTCGTCAGGGACGGGCAGGGCTACGAACAGGCGCGGCATGCTTGTCGAGAGCGGTCGTCACGAAGGGCAGGATGCGGGCGACGATCACGTCGACACCCTTGGCGTTGGGATGGATGCCGTCGGCCTGATTGAGCGCCGGCTCCTGCGCCACGCCGTCGAGGAAGAAGGGATAGAGCACCACGCCGTGCTTGTCGGCCAGCCGCCGGTAGAGCCCGTCGAACTGCCTTGCATAGTCCGGCCCGAAATTGCGCGGCGCCAGCATGCCGGCCAGCCACACCGTGACGCCGGCCTGCTGCAGCTTGGTGATGATGGCGTCGAGATTGCGCTTGGTCACGGCCGGGTCGATGGCGCGCAAGGCGTCGTTGGCGCCGAGTTCGACCAGCACGATCGCCGGCTTGTCGCCCAGCATCCAGTCGACGCGCTCGAGGCCGCCCGCCGTGGTGTCGCCCGACACGCCGTGATTGACCACCGTGACGTTGCGGCCCTGGGCCTTCAGCGCCGCTTCGAGGCGCGCCGGGAAGGCCTGGGCGGGGCGGAGCCCATAGCCCGCCGCCAGGGAGTCGCCCAGCACGGCCAGCTTGGTTGGCGCGGTTTGTGCCTGCGCCATCGTCATGGCGGCCGGCAGGCACAACAGGATCGTGACCAGCAGCGAATTGACCGCCGCCGCAAAACGACCATATCCAGTCTCGAGTATCATGCCTTGTCTTTCGGAGCCCGCTTGACCAACCCGCCCATCGTCCGTCTCGGCGACGTCCATCTCGACATGGCAAGCGATGCCGGCACGGTCAATATCCTGCGCGGCATCAACCTCGACATCGCAGCCGGCGAGGTCGCGGCCGTGGTCGGCCCCTCGGGGGCGGGCAAGTCGAGCCTGATGATGGTGGCGGGCGGCCTGGAGCGCGCCACGTCGGGCCGCGTCGAGGTGGCCGGCCAGGATCTCGGACCACTCGACGACGATGCCCGGGCGCGGCTGCGGCGCGACCATGTCGGCATCGTGTTCCAGGGCTTCCACCTCATTCCCACCATGACGGCGCACGAGAACGTGGCGCTGCCCCTGGAGTTCGCCGGCCGCCCCGATGCCTTTGCCCTTGCCGAGGCGGCGCTCGGCCGCGTCGGGCTCGGCCACCGCATCGGCCACTATCCGGCGCAGCTGTCGGGCGGCGAGCAGCAGCGGGTCGCCGTCGCCCGCGCTTTCGTCAGCCGGCCCAAGCTTCTGCTCGCCGACGAGCCGACCGGCAATCTCGACGGCGCCACCGGCCGGCAGGTCATGGACCTGTTGTTCGAGCTGGCGCGCGCCGACGGCGCCACCCTGATCCTGATCACCCACGACATGGGGCTGGCCGGGCGGTGCGATCGTATCCTGCGCATCGCCGACGGGCTGGTGGTGGGCGACGAGCGCACGGCCGCACCCGCGCCGGCGCTCGCCGCACAATGACGCTCGCGCTTCGCCTTGCCCGCCGCGAGATGCGCAGCGGCTTGGGTGGCTTTCGCCTGTTCATCGCCTGCCTGGCGCTGGGTGTGGCGGCGATCGCCGCCATCCTGTCGTTCAGCCGCGCCGTCGAGGAGGGGCTGCGCGCCGACGCCCGCGAGATCCTGAGCGGCGATGTCGCGGTGTCGATGCTCTATCGCGAGGCGACGCCCGAGCAGATCGAGTTCATGAAAAGCCGCGGCCAGTTCGTGCGCTGGATCGACAGCCGCGCCATGGCCCGCCCGGTCAAGCCCGACGGCCGGCCGACCTTGGTGCAGTTGAAGGCGGTCGAGCCCGCCTATCCTCTCTATGGCGGCGTCGAGCTTGTGGACCGCGGCCGCCTGGTCGATGCGCTGGCCGAGCGCGACGGCGTGTGGGGTGCGGTGGTCGAGGAAGCGGCGCTGCGCCGCATGAACCTTGCCCTGGGCGATCGCCTGAAGGTGGGCGATGTCGAGGTCGAAGTGCGCGGCGTCATCGCCCGCGAGCCCGACCGCGGGCTGAATGCGTTCGCGAGCCTGGGGCCACGCCTGATGATGCCGTTCGCCGCGATCGCGGCCTCGGGCCTCGCCCAGCCCGGCAGCCTGCTCACCTGGGAGTATCGTCTGCGCCTGCCGCCGGGCGCCTCGGATGCCGCCGTCGTCGAGCAGCTGAAGAGCCGTTTCCCCGATGCCGGTTGGCGGGTTCGCGGCCTGGCCGAAGCCGGCGGCGGCATCCGCTTCTGGCTCGACCGGCTGACGCAGTTCATCGGCCTGATCGGGCTGTCGTCGCTGCTGGTCGGCGGCGTCGGGGTCGGCAATGCGATTTCGAGCTTCCTCGCCGGCCGGCTGCGCACCATCGCCACCTTGAAGTGCCTGGGCGCGCCCGAGCGCCTGGTGTTCTCGACCTATCTCATCCAGCTCTCGGCACTTGCCGTGCTGGGCGTGGTGGCGGGCCTGGTGCTGGGCGCGAGCCTGCCGTTCGCCGCCCAGTCGATCATCGCCGACGTCCTGCCGGTGCGCGCCCGCGTCGCGCTCTATGCCGGGCCGCTGGCCATTGCCGCGGCTTTCGGCCTGCTGGTCTCGCTACTGTTCGCGCTGATGCCGCTGTTGCGCGCCCGCCGCGTGTCGGCCGCCACCCTGATGCGCGGCGCGGTGGTCGAGGGCGGGCGTCTGGTGTGGCGCGATGCCCTGCTGATCGCGGCGGTCGCGCTGGCGCTCGCCGCCTTCACGATCTTCACCGCCGAAAGCCGGCGCATCGCCGGCTGGTTCGTGCTGGGCGCGATCGGCGCCTTCATCGCCTTCCCGCTGTTGGCGCGGCTCCTGATGCTGGTGGCGGCGCGCGCCGGCAAGCCCAAGCTCGCCGGCCTCCGTCTGGCGCTCGCCAACCTGCACCGGCCGGGCGCGCCGACGCCGATCGTCATGCTGTCGCTGGGGCTTGGCCTCACCGTGCTGGTGGCGACGGCGCTGATCGAGGGCAACCTCAACGAGCAGTTGACGCGGCGCATCCCATCCGATGCGCCCGCCTTCTTCTTCGTCGACATCCAGTCGAGCCAGATCGATGCCTTCGAGAAGGCGATCGCGGCCATTCCGGGAGCGGGACCACTCGACAAGGTGCCGTCGCTGCGCGGCCGCATCGTCGCTCTGGGCGGCAAGCCGGTCGCCGAGATCGCCGTGCCGTCGGATGTGCGCTGGGCGGTCGACGGCGACCGCGGCGTGACCTATTCGGCCCGGCCGCCCGAGGGCTCGCGCCTGGTGGCCGGCGAATGGTGGCCGACCGACTATCGCGGGCCGCAGCTCGTGTCGTTCGACGAAGCGCTGGCCCGGGCCTTCGGTCTGGGGCTGGGCGATTCGATCACGGTGAACGTGCTGGGCCGCGACATCGAGGCCAAGATCACCTCGCTGCGGCGGATCGAATGGACGACGCTTGCCATCAATTTCGTGTTCGTCTTCTCGCCCGGCGTGCTCGACAAGGCGCCGCACACCTTCCTCGCCACCGTGAAATCCACGCCGCAGGCCGAGGACGCGATCTTCAAGACGGTGACCGATCAGTTCCCCAACGTCACGGTGGTGCGCATCCGCGATGCCGTCGAGACGGCGGCGGGCGTGCTGGCCAATATCGGGCTCGCCAGCCGGGTGATCGGCCTGTTGAGCATTCTCGCCGGCGTGCTGGTGCTGGCGGGCGCCATGCTGGCGACCCAGCAGCGCCGCGTGCACGAGGCCGTGGTGATGAAGGTGCTGGGCGCGACGCGGGCCCGCATCGCCGGCATCTTCGCCTGGGAGTTCGCAGCGCTTGGCCTGGCGACCGCCGTGGCGGCGCTCGGCGTCGGCACGCTCGGCGCCTTCCTGGTGGTGCGCCGGCTGATGAACCTCGAATGGACGTTCCTGCCGGTGGTGGCTGTCGCGGTCGCCGTCGGCGCCATGGCGCTCACCCTGGCGTTCGGCCTGGCCGGCACTTTGGCTGCCCTGCGGCAACGGCCGCTTGCTCTGTTGCGCAATGAATAGACCGACAAATTCCCTGTTTGTGAAAGTAAATCCTCGCATTTCGAGGCGTTAAACCTATTGATTCACCCGATCTGAGTGCCCAAATTGGCGGGCGAAGGGGTTCGAGACGGAGCCCCCGTGGAGGCTGGAAACATATGGCAAATCCCAACTTCGATACTTTCAACCGCGTCGGCACCGTTGCCGACCAGGCCGCATTCGATGCCGGCCTGCGCGCCCACATGGTGCGTGTCTACAACTACATGGCGTCGGGCCTTGCGTTGTCGGGCATCGTCGCCATCGCGCTGTTCAGCTCGTCTGCGCTCGCGAGCCTGTTCTTCCAGTTCCAGGGTGGCCGCATGGTCGGCCTCAACCTGTTGGGCTGGATCGCGATCTTGGCGCCGCTCGGTCTGCTGCTGCTGGTCTCGTTCCGCGCCGCGTCGATGAGCCTCGGGGCGGTGCAGGCGGTCTACTGGGCGGTCACGGCATTGATGGGCGTCAGCCTGTCGCTGCTGCTGTTCCGCTACACCGGCGCCTCGGTCGCCCGGACCTTCTTCATCACGGCCGCCGCGTTCGGTGCGCTGAGCCTCTACGGCTACACCACCAAGCGCGACCTGTCGGGATGGGGCAAGTTCCTGTTCATGGGTCTGATCGGCCTGATCCTGGCCGGCTTGGTGAACATGTTCTTCCCGTCGGGCATGATGAGCTTCATCATCTCGGTGGTGGGCGTGCTGATCTTCTCGGCCCTCATTGCCTACGACACGCAGAGGATCAAGGAGCAGTATGCCGACGCCTGGGGCACCGACGTGGCCGAGAAGGTCGCGGTGTTCGGGGCGCTGAGCCTCTACCTCGACTTCGTGAACCTGTTCCAGTTCCTGATGTCCTTCCTCGGCCAGGAACGCGAATAGCGGCACGATCGATCTTCCGACGAGACGCCCGGGCCGAAAGCCCGGGCGTCTTTTTTTGCGGGGACGGCGACGGTGACCGAGCGGCGCAATCGACTGCGACAATTCATCGACGGCGAGGCGGCATCGGCGCTGCCGCTGCTGGCGGCTGCGCTGCTGGCGCTCGCCCTCGCCAACTCGCCGTCGGCCGAGGCGGTGGCCGGCTTCCTGCACGCCCCGCTGGGCTTTTCGCTCGGCCCGATCGATCTCGACAAGTCGCTGCTGCTGTGGATCAACGACGGCCTGATGGCGCTGTTCTTCCTGCTGGTCGGGCTGGAGATCAAGCGCGAGATCATGGAAGGCGCCCTGTCGCAGCCGTCGCAGGTGGCGCTGCCGGTCGCCGGCGCCGCGGGTGGCATGGCCGTGCCGGCGCTGATCTACGTGGCGATCGCCTGGAACGATCCCTCGGCGTTGCGCGGCTGGGCGATTCCTGCGGCCACCGACATCGCCTTTTCGCTCGGCGTGCTCGCCGCCTTGGGCAAGCGCGTGCCGCTCAGCCTCAAGGTGTTTCTCACTACCCTCGCCATCGTCGACGATCTCGGTGCGATCGCCATCATTGCGATCTTCTACACCGCCGATCTCTCGCCCACTGCGCTCGCCTTCGCCGCCTTGTTCATCGCCGGCCTGGCGGCCTTGAACTTCACCGGCGTGCGGCGGCTGTGGCCGTATCTGCTGCTCGGCGCGTTGCTCTGGCTGTCGGTCCTGAAGTCGGGCGTGCACGCCACCTTGGCCGGCGTCGTGCTGGCGAGCTTCATTCCGCTCAAATCCGTCGGCGAAGCCGACGAAGCCCGGCCGGCGATCTACCTCGAACACCTGCTGAAGCCGTGGTCGGCGTGGTTCATCATGCCGGTCTTCGCCTTCGCCAATACCGGCTTGCCGCTGGCCGGCCTGTCGTCCGCCACGCTTGCCGAGCCGGTTCCGCTCGGCATCCTGGCCGGCCTGTTCGTCGGCAAGCAGGTCGGCATCATGCTGTGCGCGGGTCTGCTCATCGCCCTCGGCTTCGTGGCCATGCCGCGCGGCGCCACCTGGCGCACGTTGCATGGTGTGGCGATCCTGGCCGGCATCGGCTTCACCATGAGCCTGTTCATCGGCTCGCTCGCCTTCGGCGACGACCAGGCGCGCGAGATTCAGGTGCGGCTGGGCGTCCTCGCAGGCTCGTTTCTGTCGGCGGTGGTCGGCTACCTGCTCCTGAGATTCACGCCCGGCCGGTGATCGTCGCCACGGCGGCGGCAGCGTCGGATTGCACGCCGCCCGCGCCGGCCTATACTTTCGTCCATGCGGCGCACTTCCTACGAGCAGATGAACTGCTCGATCGCTTCGGCGCTCGATGTCGTGGGCGAACCATGGACATTGCTGATCGTGCGCGATGCGTTCTATGGCGTGCGCCGTTTCGACGACTTCCAGGAGAATCTCGGCATCGCCCGCAACGTGCTCACCGCCCGGCTGAAGAAGCTGGTGGAGGCCGGTATCTTCCGCAAGACCGCCTATCGCCAGCGTCCGCTGCGCCACGAATACCGCCTGACCGACAAAGGCGCCGCGCTGTTTCCGGTGATCGTCGGCCTCAAGCAATGGGGCGACCGGCATGGTGCGGCGGCGCGCAGCGGCAAGCCGATGGAGCTGGTCGACCGTACCGATGGCCGGCCGCTCGATCCGGTGCTGATCGACGCCGATTCGGGCCGCCGGCTCGAACTCACCAATGTGCGGGCGGTGGCCGGCCCCGGCGCCGACCAGGGCACGCGGGCGTTTTTCGAGCGATTGGCGCTCAATCGCCCGGCGCGCTGAGGGCGGCTCAGTCGCGATCGAGGCGCTTGCCCTCGATCGTCCGCTCGGCGCGACGCTTGGCGTCTTGGTCGGCGGTCTTCTCCGTCCTGGTACGGCCGAACTGCCGGCGGTTGGCGTCGGCCGCGACCTCGCGTTCGCGCCGCGCCTTGTCCTTGCGCGCCCGCCGCAGGTTCACGATCTCGGCCATGAATCTTGCCCTGTGATCATTCGCAAAACTCTATGCCGCAGTGACGCCCGATGCGCTAGTCTTGCGCCGTCGGGCAACCGGAGCGTTCCATGACACCTACCACGCGCAAGAGAGTTCTGATCGGTGCCGGCGGCTTCGTCGGCCTGTTGGTCGTGGCGGCGCTGGTTGTTCCCAGCCTGATCGATCTCAATGGCCGCAAGCCCGAGATCGCGGCCATGGTCAAGAAAGCGACTGGCCGCGACCTGGTGATCGAGGGCCCGATCTCGCTTTCCATTCTGCCGGTGCCGACCGTGACCGTGTCGGGCGTAAAGTTCGCCAACGTCGCCGGTGCCAAGAACCCGACCATGATCGCGGTCAAGTCCGCGACGGTGAAGCCGTCGCTCGGCGCGCTGCTCACCGGCAACATCGAGATCGCCGAAGTGACGCTGGTCGAGCCCAAGGTCGTGCTGGAAGTCGATGCGCGCGGTCGGCCGAATTGGGAGTTCGCGCCGGCCGTCGCCGAGCCCACGCCGACGGCTGCCAAAGCAGGGGCGGCGACACCGATCGCGCTCGGCCGTCTCGCCATCGAAAATGGCTCTGTGAGCTTCAGCGACGTCAAGGCCGGCCTGTCGGTCGCAGCCGAGAAGGCCAACCTCACCGCTTCGCTCGGCTCGCTCGACGGGCCCTATGCCTTGAACGGCGGCGTCACGGTCAACGGCCAGCCGCTCAAGCTCGACCTGTCGGTCGGCGCCAAGGCCGCCGACGGCCACAAGACCGACCTGGCGCTGCAGGCCGGTGGTGGACGGCTGGCCTTCAAGGGCAGCCTGACCGAGCTCGGCCCCAACGCCCGCGCCGTCGGCACGGTGTCGAGCGCGGCCGACAATCTGCTCACCTTCGTCGACAGCATGGCCAAGGCGGCAGGCCAGCCGGCACCGACCCTGCCGCCGCTGCTCGGCGGCAAGTTCAGTTTCGATGGCGCGGTCGACGCTTCGTCGACGGCGTTCGCCGCCAAGAACTTCAAGCTGGCGCTGGGCCAGGACGCCTTTGCCGGCTCGTTGAGCGTCGGCATGAAGCCTGCGCTGGCAATCGACGCCATGCTTGTCGCAGACCGGCTCGATCTCGACCGATGGCTCGCCGCCATGACGGCGCCGTCGTCGCCGCAGGCGACGGCATCGCCGGCCGCTCCGGCGCCGGCGGCGGGCGCGAGCGCCGATCCGCTCGCCGGCCTCACCGCCAAGCTCGGCTTGGAGATCGGCGAGGTGATCTACAACAAGCAGCCGGTGCGTAAGGTCGCGCTGGACCTCGAAGCGCGCGGCGGTGCGGTCGCAGTGCCCAAGCTCACGGCCACTTTGCCAGGCGATCTCGTGCTGCAGGCGCGCTCTACCATGTCGGGTGATCCCAATCGGCCGACCGTCTCGGGCGATTTCAGCCTGGTCGGATCCAAGCTGCGCGAGACGCTGAACTGGCTCGCCGTCGATCTCTCGGCGGTGCCGCCGGGCAAGCTCACGCGGCTCAGCATGAAGGGCAAGCTGTCGTCGACCGGCGGCAACGTGCAGGTGAGCGACGCCGTCTTCGAGCTCGACGACATCAAGGGCAGCGGCGGCATCACCGTGACCTTCGGTGTGCCGCTGTCGATCGTCACCCAGCTCAACCTCGACACGATCGACCTCGATTCCTTCCTCGTGCCGGCGGCTGCGGACCGCAAACCCGCGGCGCCGCCGGCGGCGGCGAGCCGCAGCACGGCGCCCGGCCCGTCGATCGGGCTGAAAGCCAAGATCGCCCGCCTGATCTGGAACAAGGAGACGATCGCCGGCATCGACCTCGACATCGCCATGCGCGGCAACACGCTCAGCCTGAACGACATCAAGGTGTCGAACCTGGCAGGCGCGCGGTTGGCGGTACGCGGCACGGTCACGAACTACAGCAGCCCGCAGCCGCGACCCGACATCGCCTTCAATTTCGAGGCGCCCGATATCGACCGCGTGCTGAAGTTGGCCAGCGCGGCGCCGACCGGCATGGGCGCCGTCGCGGCCTCGGGTGGCGTGGCGGGCAGCCTCGAGCAGCTCACCCTGCGCGACCTTGCCGTGAACGCCGCCGGCCAGAGCCTGCGCGCCACCGGCACGCTCGGCTTGCCGGGCGCCGCGCAAGGTGCGCCGAAATCGGCGTCCTACAAAGGCAGCCTGACGTTGAACGGCCAGACGGTCGAAGGCTCGATCGAGGCCGGCCTGACCGGCCGGCCACAAGTCGCCGCCGACCTGCGGGCTCAGACGCTCGACCTCGACAAGATCGGCGGTGCCGGCGGCGGCAGCCGTCCGCCGGCGCGCAGCCAGCCGGCCGCCGCAGGCAAGCCGATCGATACGGGACCGCTGCGCAGTTTCGACGGAAGCTTCAAGCTCGCGGTCGGAACGCTGATCAGCGCGCCCATGCGCATCACCAACCTCGATCTCGCCGCGACGCTGAAGGACGGCGTGTTGACGCTGTCTCACCTCAAGGGCGGGCTCTTTGCCGGCGCGGTCACCTTGGCCGGCGTGATCAATGCCAGCCAGCCCGCGCTCGCGATCGACCTCAAGGGCGACGTCAACGGCCTGTCGGTCAGCGAGGCACTGCGCAGCACCTCGGGCTCCAATCAGTTCGGCAGCACCGTCAAAGTGACGATCGACGGCAGGCTCAACGCCAACGGCATCACTGCGCGGGCAAGCGGCGCCACGGCCGAGCAGATTCGCGGCTCGATGTCGGGTGGCGCGCAGCTGAGCGGCCACGTCTTCGTCGGCGCCGACAAGGCCCTGCAGGTGCTGGGTTCGGCGGCGGCCGGCGCGGCCGGCGGCGTGATCGACAACACGCTGGGCCAAGTGCTGGGCGCCACCGGCCAACGTGGCGGCGTCGGTGTCGGCAACCTCTTGAACGCCATCTCGCTGGTGCTCAACCGCTTCGTCAATCACGACAGCCCGATTTCGGGCCGCGTCGATATTGCCGGCGGCGTGTTGAGCGACAAAGGACTCGTGGTGCAGGGCAACCGCGCG
>VGCQ01000023.1 GCA_016870055.1 Alphaproteobacteria bacterium
GGCGCCGACCGAGAGGCGCTCCATGCGGATGCCCAAGGAGGCAAGAAGATCGGACGTCACGGGCCAGATGCTGTAGACCCCGATCGACGCCGTGATGGTCGTCGGCTGGGCGACGATCACGTCGGCGCGCAAGGCGGCGAGGTAGCCGCCCGAGGCCGCCACGTCGCCCATCGACACGATGACCGGCTTTCCAGCCGAGCGGGCGCGCCCGACGGCGTCGGCGATGGCATCCGCTTCCGGATAGGTCCCGCCGGGCGAATCGATGCGCAGCACGATGGCCCGCACCTCTTTGGCGCTCGCCGCAGAACTCAGCGCCTCGACGACGTCCTCGGACGAGGCAGCGACATCGTCTTCCAAAGGGCTTCCGCCGACACCGCCCGACAAGATCGTTCCGGCGATGCGCACAAGGGCGATCACATCGCCGCGCGGCTTGGGCCGCACCGTATCGGCGGCATAGTCGGACAGCGACACCAGCTCGCGTCCTCTTCCGACGCGCACCCGCACGTCGTCCAGGGCGTCGCTGCGATAGCCGACCCGATCGACCAGGCGCTCCTCGCGCGCCTTCTCGGCGTCGAACGGGACAGAGTCGATGAGCTGTCGCAGCTTGCTCGGCTCGATACTGCGCTCGCGCGCCACGTCGGCCACGAACTGACCATAGAGACTGTCGAGCAATCGCTGCAGATTGTCGCGGGCCGGCGCCGGATAGGCCATCGCGGTAAAGGAGTCGGGGGCGCTCTTGTACTCGTCGCGTTTACCGCCCTCGATGCGCACGCCGATCCGCTCGAGCCCATCCCTGACGAACGGCGTTTCGATGGCGAGGCCGGCGACCGCAAAGCCACCGCTCGGCTGCAGCCATATCTGCTCCAGAGCGGAGGCGAGGTAGTAGTCGGAGAGATGCGTGCCGCCGCTGCCCAACGAGGTGGCGAAGCCCACGGCGAACTTGCCCTTGCCGCGGAAGTGGGCGATCGCCTGGCGCAGTTCCTGGACACGACCGAGCCCCGCCGACTCGTCGCCGATATCGACGAACATGCCGGCCACGCGCGGGTCGTCGGCCGCCTGCCAGAGGAGCTGCAGCGTACTGACGATGTCGCGTCCACCACCGAACAGGCCGGCGCGCCACCAGTCGGTCGATGCCGCCTCCGGCGGCACATGGCGCAGATCGACCGACAGCACGAACGACGGCGGCAATTCCTTGCTGGCAAACGAGCCGGAGAACAGCACAGCGAGCAGGCCGCCGACCGACAGCACGGTCAGGGCGCCGACGGTTGCGAGCAGGCCGACGATGTATCGCCGCATGACGAGGCTCCGTTCCGCTCTTCAGGACTTGACCAGATTCGGCCGAAACGTCCGGACTGCGTCAAGCATCGCCGACGCGGCGGTGTCCAGCCCGTTGTCGCGTACCATCACGGTCGTCGGCTGGCCGCGGACAGGCCGCAGGCTGTCGTCGAAGCTCCACATCGACAGGCGAAGGTTGGCATCGATGAAAGCCTGGTCGGCCAGGCCGATCTCGAGCTGCGGGCGCAAGGCCAGGCGGCGCAGCCGCACCCAGCCGATATCGTCCCAGGCGAGCCGTCGGTTGCGCCCGAAGCCCAGCAGGATGCCGTCGCGGTCGATGATCACCTGCGGCCGCCGGTCGAGTGTCCGACTGACGCCGAGGAAGACGTAGTACAACATCGCCATCGCCAGCATGGCGAACAGCACGAAGCGCTGATCGTTCATCGACAACGTCGGCGCGTTGGCCGGGTTGTCGATGAAGTGCACGATCGCCGCCACGATCATGCCCAACGAGACCGCCGCCATGCTGACATTGTGCAGCGTGCCGTAGCGTGCCGTGAGCGGCTGGGCGGCAGCCATTGCCGCCCCCTCAACCGCACTGCGCGCGGTGGCGCAGCAAGTGATCCGCCAGCACCACGGCCATCATCGCTTCGGCGACCGGCGTCGCGCGGATGCCGACACAGGGGTCGTGCCGGCCTTTGGTGCGCAGCTCGACCTCGTTGCCGAAGCGGTCGACACTGCGGACATTGGCGAGGATCGAGCTGGTCGGCTTGACGACCAGGCGGCAGACGATGTCCTGGCCAGTCGATATGCCGCCCAGGATGCCGCCGGCGTGGTTGCTGAGGAAGACCGGCACGCCGTCCTGCATGCGCATTTCGTCGGCGTTCTCCTCGCCGCTCATCGCTGCCGTAGCGAAGCCGTCGCCGATCTCCACGCCTTTGACCGCGTTGATGCTCATCAGGGCCTTGGCGAGATCGGCGTCGAGCTTGTCGTAGACCGGATCGCCGAGGCCGACGGGGATGCCCGACGCCACCACCTCGATCACCGCGCCGACCGAGCTGCCGCGCTTGCGCACGTCGTCGAGATAGCCTTCCCAAGCCTGCGCCGCCTGCCGGTCGGGACACCAGAACGGATTGTCGGCGGTAGCATCCCAGTCCCACTGGGTGCGATCGATCTTGCGGTGGCCGAGCTGGATCACCGCGCCGCGGATCGTGACGCCGTCGCCCAGGATCTTGCGCGCGATGGCGCCGGCCGCCACGCGCACCGCCGTCTCGCGCGCCGACTGGCGGCCGCCGCCACGATAGTCGCGCACGCCGTACTTCTTGAAGTAGGTGTAGTCGGCATGGGACGGGCGGAACTTGTCCTTGATCTCGGAATAGTCGCGCGACCGCTGGTCGACATTGTCGATGTGGAGGGCGATCGGCGTGCCGGTCGTGACGCCCTCGAACACGCCGGAAAGGATCCTGACGGTGTCCGGCTCCTGGCGCTGCGTGACGAAGCGCGACTGTCCGGGCCGACGCTTGTCCATCCAGACCTGGATATCGGCTTCGCCGAGTGGGATGCGCGGCGGCGTGCCGTCGACCACGCAACCGATCGCCGGCCCGTGACTCTCGCCCCAGCTGGTGAACCGGAAAAGGGTGCCGAAGCTGCTGCCGGCCATGGCCGCCGGCCTCCGCCCTACTCGCCCTCGAAATTGCCGAGCAGTTCGGCGATCTGCTTGGCCGACGAGGTCTTGATCATGCCCACGACATGGTAGCCGCCATCGACGTGCATCACTTCGCCGGTCATGCCGGTTCCGAGGTCGGACAGGAGATAGAGGGCCGAGTTGCCGACTTCCTCCTGGGTGATGTTGCGCTTGAGCGGCGAGTTGAGTTCGTTCCACTTCAGTATGTAGCGGCCGTCGTTGATGCCGGCGAACGCCAGCGTCTTGATCGGTCCGGCGGAGATGGCATTGACCCGGATCTTCTGCTCGCCGAGATCGGCGGCCAGGTAGCGTACGCTCGCTTCAAGGGCAGCCTTGGCGACGCCCATGACGTTGTAGTGCGGGATGACACGCTCGGCGCCGTAGTAGGTCAGGGTGAGCAGGCTGCCGCCGTTCTTCATCAGCGGCACGGCGCGCTGCGCCACCGCCGTGAACGAATAGCAGCTCACGTTCATGGTGAGCTGGAAATTCTCGGGCGAGGTGTCGAGGTAGCGGCCGCGCAGCTCGTCCTTGTTGGAGAAGGCGATGGCATGGACCACGAAATCCAGGCCGCCCCATTGCTTGGCGACCTCGGCGAACGTCGCATCGATGCTCGCGGCATCGGTGACGTCGCAAGGCAGGATGATCTTGGCGCCGATCGAGGTGGCAAGCGGCCGCACGCGCCGTTCGAGGGCCTCGCCCTGGAAGGTGAACGCCAGCTCCGCGCCCTGCTCATGGCAGGCCTTGGCTATTCCCCAGGCGATCGAGCGCTCGTTGGCGACGCCCATGACGAGGCCCTTCTTCCCGGCCATCAATTGTGCGGCTGCGTTCATGGATCGGTTCTAGCGGGGGATGGCTATTGGGACAAGATGCCGGTGGTCTCGCCGCCCACAGCCCCCCATATTGTGGTCATGATCCCGGAGAAGGCTGATCCACTCGATATCTTCGGTGCCTGGTACGAAGAGGCGGCCAAGAGCGAGCCAAACGAGCCGTCGGCCATGAGTCTGGCGACGGTCGGGCCGGACGGCACACCGGCTGTCCGCATGGTCCTGCTCAAGGATTTCGACTCGTCGGGCTTCGTCTTCTACACCAATCGGCAGAGCCGCAAGGGTGAACACTTGTTGGCGCATCCCAAAGCGGCCTTGCTGTTCCATTGGAAATCGTTGCGTCGACAGGTGCGTTTGGAAGGGCCGGTCGCGCCGACCACGTCCGAGGAGGCCGACGCCTACTTCGCCACCCGGGCTCGCGGCAGTCAGATCGGCGCCTGGGCGTCCGACCAGTCGCAGGCCCTCGAGAGCCGCTTTGCCTTGGAGAAGCGCGTGGCGGAGTACGCCGCCCGGTACGTCGTCGGCAAGGTCCCCCGCCCATCGCATTGGTCGGGCTTCCGCCTGCAGCCGCTGCTGATCGAGTTCTGGCAGGATGGCGCGTTCCGGCTGCACGATCGGCTGGAGTATCGTCGATCGACACTCGACGCGCCGTGGACGACGCGCACGCTCTATCCCTGAGCGCGCCGCCGTGGCCGCCCACCCATCCTTCGTGGTCGAGGACCAGAGCGCGGTCGTCGATTTCCTGACCAAGCACCTGGCGCCGGAGCGGCGTGTCGACACGCACGGCGCCGTCGTGTTCCTTGCCGGCGATCGGGCCTACAAATTGAAGCGGGCGGTCAAGTTCCCCTACATGGACTTCTCGACAGTCGCGATCCGCGCCGCCATGTGCCGGGCCGAAATCGAGATCAATCACAAACTCGCGCCGGAGATCTATCTTGGCGTTGCCGCGATTTATCGTTCGGCGGACGGAGCGTTGGCGTTGGGCGGGGTCGGAGAGTGGCGGCCGGACGCCGTCGACTGGGTGGTCGTCATGCGCCGTTTCGACGAGGACGGACTGCTCGACCGCATGGCCGGGCGCGGTTCGCTCACGCCTGGGCTGATGGCGGCGCTCGGCGCGCGGGTCGCTGCCTATCACAACCGGCTGGAGCCGGTATCGGGTTTTTCCGGTCCCGACGACTATCGGCGCTCGGTCGCCGCCGATATTCGTCAATTGCGCGAGCAAGGCGACAGGTTGGATGAGGCGACGACCGAGGCGCTTGCGGTGGCGCTTCCGGCCGCGCTGGAGCCGTTCATCGAGCTGGTGGCACGACGGGCCGGTGCCGGCGCGGTGCGGCGCTGCCACGGTGACCTGCACTTGCGCAACATCGTGCTGATCGAGGGCCAGCCGATTCCGTTCGATGCCATCGAATTCTCCCAGCGCATCGCCAGCATCGATGTCCTGTACGACCTCGCTTTTGCGCTGATGGACCTCTGCGATCGCGACCTGCGCGCGCTCGCCAACCGACTGCTGAACGATTGGCTGTGGCGCATCGACGAGCTGCCACAGGCTTCGCACGAAGAGGCCTTGGCGCTGCTGCCACACTTCCTGTCGCGGCGCGCCTGCGTCCGTGCCTTCGTCGAGGCGTCGGGCGCGGCGGTGGCCGGCAAGACCAGCGAGATCGCGCGTGCCTATCAACGCCTGGCACTGGCCTTCCTGCGGCCCGCGCCGCCACGGCTGCTGGCGATCGGCGGCTTGTCGGGCAGCGGCAAGACCACCCTGGCGCTGAAGCTCGCGCCTGACGTCGGCCGGGCACCGGGAGCAGTGGTCGTGCGCAGCGACGTCGAGCGCAAGCGGCGGGCGGGCGTTGCGTTGGAGGACCGGATGCCGGCCGGAACTTATACGCCGGAAGCATCGGCTCGAGTTTACTCGGCGTGCCTGGCGCGGGCCGAGCGCGCCTTGCGGGCCGGCCACAGCGTGGTGCTCGACGCGGTGTTCGCGCGCGCGGACGAACGCGCCGCGGCGGAGGCCCTGGCGGTCGAGGTCGGGGTGCCATTCGAGGGCATCTGGCTCGACGTGGCGAAGGATGTCGCGCAAGCGCGGGTCGCGGCGCGCAAAGCCGACGCCTCTGACGCCACGCCGGCCGTCGTCGAACGCCAATTCGGCTACGATTTGGGCCGGATCACGTGGGAAAGGCGCATCGCTTGACCGATTCCATAAAATGAGTGCACACTCACTTTATGGAATCGATCCCCGTCGTCGACCTGCGTGATGGTGGGCCGCCGGCCCAAGCCGCGCAGCGGCGCGACCAGGCGTTGGCGCTGCGTGAGGCCTGCCTTGCCATCGTGCCTTTTGGCTTGCGCACGATCGCCGTCCGCCTTGGCGATCCGCTGGTCAGATATTGGTTGCGCCGTTCGAGAACACCGTACTGGGAGGAGGTCCGGCAGGTTGCGCACATTCTCGGCCGACCAGGCGTATGGCTGTTGCACGGCGCCTATGTCTTTGGCTGTACGGCGCTGGCCGACGACTCGCCGAGCGGGCCGATCCTTCGACGCACGTTGGATTGGCCTTTCGACGGCTTGGGCAAGCTGGTCGAGATCGGACGCCAGCGCGGCGAGGCCGGCGATTTCTTGAATGTGACATGGCCCGGTTTCACCGGCGTCTTGACGGCGGTCGCGCCGGGACGCTTCGCCGCGTCGATCAACCAGGCCCCAATGCGTCGACTTACATCGATCGCGTCACTGCGTTGGCTGGACTATGGCTGGAATGCCCTGAAGGCTTTTTGCGTGGTCAAAGAACGCTTGCCTCCCGAGCATCTGCTGCGGGTCGCGTTCGAAACCTGCAGGACTTTCGACGAGGCATGTCGTCTTCTGCAGTCTACGCCGATCGCTCGGCCGGTGCTGTTCGTCGTCTCCGGCTGTCGATCGGGCGAACACGTGTTGATCGAGCGCGACGAATATGGGGCACGGATCTATCGAGACAGTGGGGCGGTTGCCAATGCCTGGCGCGAACAACTCGATGGCTGGGAAGCGCGGGTCTGCGGCGAAGGCGCACCAGCCGAGAACAATCGCCGCCGCGTCGCTGCGATGAATGCCTTCGGCGGCAGGCACCCGCCGCACCTCGAATGGTCGGTGTCGCCGATCGTCAACGAATATACGCGCCTGGCGGTCGAAATGTGTGCGGCAAGCGGACGGCTGGTCGTGGCGGGCTGGGAAACAAGCGGCCGGGTCACGGCCATCACCGAAGCTTAGGCCCGCTTCTTCGCGGCCGCACTGCGCGGCAGGTGGCGGGCGAGATACTGTCCGGTGTAGCTCTCGCCGACTTTCACGACGTCCTCGGGCGGACCCTCGGCCACGATGCGGCCGCCGCCGGCGCCGCCGCCGGGACCGAGATCGAGAATCCAGTCGGCGGTCTTGATGACTTCGAGATTGTGCTCGATCACCACCACCGTGTTACCGCCCTCGACCAGCCGGTGCAGCACCTCCAGGAGCTTGCGCACGTCCTCGAAATGCAGGCCGGTGGTCGGTTCGTCGAGAATGTAGAGCGTGCGGCCGGTCGCCCGTCGTGACAGCTCCTTGGCAAGCTTGACGCGCTGCGCCTCGCCGCCGGACAGCGTGGTCGCCTGCTGGCCGATATGGATGTAGCCCAGGCCGACCTGCTGCAAGGTCAGGAGCTTGTCGCGGATCACTGGCACGGCCTTGAAGAACTCGACGCCCTCGTCGACCGTCATCTCCAGCACATCGGCGATCGACTTGCCGCGGAAATGGATCTCCAGCGTCTCGCGATTGTAGCGCTTACCCTTGCAGACGTCGCATTGGACGTAGACATCGGGCAAGAAGTGCATCTCGATCTTGATGACGCCATCGCCCTGGCAGGCCTCGCAGCGGCCGCCTTTGACATTGAAGGAGAAGCGACCGGGCTTGTAGCCGCGTTCCGTCGACTCGGGCAGCTGCGCAAACCAATCGCGGATCGGCGAGAAGGCGCCGGTATAGGTCGCCGGGTTGGAGCGCGGCGTACGGCCGATCGGCGACTGGTCGATATCGACGATCTTGTCGAGGTGGCCGATGCCCTCGAGCCCGTCATGCGCGCCCGGATGCTCGCGCGCGCCGTTCAGCCGTCGCGCCAACGCCTTGTACAGCGTCTCGACGATCAACGTGCTCTTGCCGCTGCCCGAGACGCCAGTGACGCAGGTGAACGTGCCGAGCGGGATGGCCGCAGTCACGTTCTGCAGGTTGTTCTCGCGCGCGCCCTTCACCGTCAGCCACCGGCCGGCGCCCTTGCCGCTGGGGGGGCCTGCCGGCTGACGCCGGACCTTGGGCACCGGGATCTGCCGAAACCCCGAAAGGTACTGGCCGGTCAGGCTTGCGCTGTTGCGCATCACGTCCTCGGGCGTGCCTTCGGCGACCACCGAGCCGCCATGGGCGCCGGCGCCCGGGCCCATGTCGACCAGATGATCGGCGGCGCGGATCGCGTCTTCATCGTGCTCGACCACAAGCACCGTGTTGCCGAGGTCGCGCAGCCGGGTCAGGGTCTTCAGCAGGCGGTCGTTGTCGCGCTGATGCAGGCCGATCGACGGTTCGTCGAGCACATAGAGAACGCCGGTCAGACCGGAGCCGATCTGCGAGGCCAGGCGGATGCGCTGGCTCTCGCCGCCCGACAGTGTGCCGGACGTGCGGTTCAAGGTCAGGTAGCTCAGGCCGACATTGTCGAGGAAGCCCAGCCGCTCGTTGATCTCCTTCAGGATGCGGGCGGCGATCTCGCGTTGCTTGGGGGTGAGTTTGGGGTTGAGCTCGAGGAACCATTTCACCGCCTCGCCGATGGCGAACTCGGTGACCTGGCTGATGTTGAGACCGCCGATCTTGACCGCCAGGGCCTCGGGCTTCAGCCGGGCGCCGTCGCAGGCCTCGCATTTGCTCTCACGCTGGAAGCGTTCCAGTTCCTCGCGTACCCAGGATGAATCGGTCTCCTTCCAGCGGCGGTCGAGGTTGGGAACCACGCCCTCGAATGGCTTGGTCGTCTGGTACTGCCGGATGCCGTCGTCGTAGCGCATGGCGATCGACTCGCCGCCACTGCCGAACAGGACGGCGTCGCGCACTTTCTTGGGCAGGTCGCGCCACGGCGTCGACATCTTTACCTTGAAGTGCTTGGCGATGCTCTCGAGGGTTTGCAGATAGTATTGACCCGAAGAATCCGCCCACGGCGCGATCGCCCCTTCGCTGAGCGACAGGCGTTCATCGGGCACCACCATCTCCGGATCGAAGAACATCTTCACGCCCAGCCCGTCACAGGCTGGGCAGGCGCCTTGCGGGGCGTTGAACGAAAACAGCCGCGGCTCGATCTCCTCGATCGTGAAGCCCGACACCGGGCAGGCGAAGCGCGCCGAGAACACCGTGCGTTCGCCGGTATCGGCGTTCTCCGCCACGGCCAAGCCCTCGGCCAGACCAAGCGCCGTCTCGATCGAATCGGCCAGCCGATTGCCGAGATCGGGCCGCACGACGATGCGGTCGACCACCACGTCGATGTCGTGCTTGTACTTCTTGTCGAGTGCCGGTGCTTCGGGGATCTCGTACAGCTTGCCGTCGACCTTGACGCGCTGAAAACCTTTCTTCTGCAGCTCCTGCAGCTCCTTGCGGTACTCGCCCTTGCGACCACGCACGATCGGCGCCATCAGGTAGAGCCGCGTGCCGTCCGGCATGGCCTTCACTCGGTCGACCATCTGCGACACGGTCTGACTCTCGATCGGCAGGCCGGTCGCCGGCGAATAGGGCACGCCGACGCGGGCGAACAACAAGCGCAGGTAATCGTAGATCTCCGTGACCGTGCCGACCGTCGAGCGTGGATTGCGTGATGTCGTCTTCTGCTCGATCGAGATGGCGGGCGACAGGCCTTCGATCGAATCGACGTCCGGCTTCTGCATCAGTTCGAGGAATTGCCGGGCGTAGGCCGACAGGCTTTCGACGTAGCGCCGCTGGCCCTCGGCATAGATCGTGTCGAAGGCGAGCGAGGATTTGCCCGAGCCCGACAGGCCGGTGATCACCACCAGCCGGTCGCGCGGCAGGTCGAGATCGACGTTCTTGAGATTGTGCTCGCGCGCGCCGCGGATCGAGATGAAGCGGTGCGGCTCGGCGGCGGTGGAACGAGATTTGGCCATCGGTGGCGGCAAGAATAGGCGATGCGGCGGGTCATCGCCTACGGCGAATAACCCCCAGATGTGTCCTGGCGGGCGTCACGCTGCGGCTGCTTGCACTGCTTGAATCCGCTCGGTCGGTCGATCGTTCATCAGCAACTGCATCGTGCCGGCAACAAGACCGATCAGCACACCGATTTTCCAGGCGAGATCGTAGGAGCCCATGAGATCATAGAGATAACCGCCGCCCCAGGCGCCTAGGAACGAACCGGCTTGATGGCTGAGGAAGGCAATGCCGGCCAGTGTCGACAGGTAGCGCAGGCCGAAAATCTGTACCACCAGCCCGTTGACCAAGGGAAGCACACCCAACCACAGGACCCCCATGGTGATGCCGAACAGCACCACCGAAAGCGGTGTCGGCGGGAACAGGAAGAACAGGGCAACCGCGATCGACCGCGCAAGATAGATGCCACCCAGCAGCAGGCGCTTGGGATACAGGTTCCCCAGCCAACCGAACAACCACGAGCTCAGGATGTTGAAGCCGCCCAACAGCATCAGCAGCAAGGCGCTGTAGGAGGCGTCCATGCCGCACTGTGCGAGATAGGTCGGCAAGTGGGTGGTGATGAAGACGAGCTGCAGGCCGCAGACGAAAAAGGCGATCGACATCACCACGTAGCCGGAATGGCGCCGCGCCTCTTCGAGCGCGTCCGCCAAGCGCATATCCTTGTCGTCCGGAGTGCTGTTGGGCAGCCGGTCGGCGCGGCTGCCCATCCAAGCGGCCGGCAGCATCGCCAAGGCGAGGATGGCGAAGGCCCACAGGGCGGCCCGCCAGCCGTCGTAGTTCATGATGTAGGCCGCAATCGGTGCGGTCACCATGGTGCCGACCGAGCCTGCCGCCGACACCAG
The DNA here is from genome assembly GCA_016870055.1 of Alphaproteobacteria bacterium. Taxonomy (GTDB): domain Bacteria; phylum Pseudomonadota; class Alphaproteobacteria; order Reyranellales; family Reyranellaceae; genus Reyranella. Next base: position 10,794 of record VGCQ01000023.1, read on the forward strand.
GCCGAAGGCGAGCGAGCGACGCGTGGGCTGGACGACGCGGCCGGCGATATTGGCGGTGATGCCCGAGGCCGTGCAGGAAAGCGCCACGCCGATCAGCACGCCGGCGCCCATGACGATCGGCAAGGTGCCTTGCGCCGTGGCGGTGAGGATCACGCCGGCGATGAACAGCAGGGAGCCGATCAACGCCACGCTGCGTGTTCCGTGCTTGTCGGCCACGATGCCGATGAAGGGCTGACTCAGCCCCCAGGCGACCTGCTGCACGGAGATGGCGAGCGCGAAGTCGGAGACCGCGATGCCCAGCTCCTTGGACGCAGGTGCCTGGAACAGGCCCAGATTCTGCCGGATGCCCATGGCCAGGGTCATCATCAGCGCCGCACCGCCCAGCATGGCGACGGCCTCGCCGCGCGACACTTGGGAAACGTGAAAGGGACCGCTCATGGCGGCGAAGATAGGCGACGGCCTGCGTCGCCAACCAATGAATTGTCGGAGGGGCTGCATGAGCGAAGTTCAGGTTGGCGCTCGGTACAACCCAAAATCGGTAGCTGCCCACAAGGCGGCTGCGCTAGCTTGGGCGCCGTGAGGTAGGTGTTGCGTCCTGCGGCACCGGGAAAGCGAAGGAGGCCCCCATGGCGGGCAGCGTCAACAAAGTCATCCTGGTCGGCAATCTCGGCCGCGACCCCGAAGTGAGGTCCATGCAGGATGGCAGATCCATGGTGAACATGTCGGTGGCGACATCGGATACTTGGCGTGATCGCCAGACCGGCGAGCGCAAGGAACGCACCGAATGGCACCGCGTCGTCATCTTCAACGACAAGCTGGCGGAGGTCGCGCAGAAGTTCATCCGCAAGGGCTCCAAGGTCTATGTCGAGGGCCAACTCGCGACTCGCAAGTGGACCGACCAGAGCGGCCAGGAGCGCTACACGACCGAGGTCGTGATCCCGCGCTTTGGCGGCGCGCTCACCATGCTCGACGGCCGCGGCGGCGGTGAGGGCAGTGGTGGCGGTGGTGGAATGGACGATGATGCGGGCAGTGGCCCTGCCGGCGGAAGCGGCGGCGGCCGTCCGGCGGCGCGCGGCAAAGGCGATCTCGACGACGACATCCCGTTTTGAAGATGTGACGGCCATCGAACGCCTGTCTGCGGCCGACCATGCGGTCGTCGGGCGCCTCCTGCTCGAGGCCTATACGGACTACGCCGAACGCATGGGCACCGAGTGGCCGCGTTTGCGCGATGGGCTTGTGCATGCTGCGGAGCGCCTGACCGATGCCGAAGTCGGCGGCGTCCGCGGCCCATCGGCGCTGGAGGCCGTCGTTTTTTACTTCGCGCCCGGCAAGTCCGATGGCCTGATCTTCCCTCGCGACTGGGCGTCGTTGCGCTTGCTGGGCGTGGCGCCGGCCGCGCGCGGCCGCGGCCTGTCGCGGTGCCTCACCGAGTGGTGCATCGAACGCGCCCGCGTGGACAAAGCGACCCGGCTGGGCTTGCATACCAGCGAGGCAATGACGACGGCACGCGGATTGTACGAGCGTATGGGGTTCGTGGTCGACGGCGAGCTACCGATGAACTTTGGGTTACGCTACTGGCGTTTCCGACTCGACCTTTAGGGAAGGATAGGAACCATGCGGCGTATCGCAGTCGAGGAGGCCTTCATCACGGCCGACATTCTGGCTGGCTGGAAGAAAGTCCTGGCCAGCAGCGACGTCGAACCGGGTTTCGCCAAGCTGGGCGGCAGTCTGTTGAAGCCGTCCCCGGCGGGCGCCCAGCTGATGAACAATCTCCTCGACATCGGTGCCGGCCGCATCGCCCACATGGACAAGGTCGGCATCGACGTGGAAGTCCTGTAGCTGACGTCGCCAGGGGTGCAGATTTTCCAGGCGGATATGGCGACCCGCCTGGCCGCCGAGTCCAACGATGCACTGGCGGCGGCGATCGCCTCCAACCCCAAGCGGCTGGCAGGACTGGTCGCCGTGGCGCCGCAGGACCCCGCGGCAGCGGCGCGCGAGATCGAGCGCGGCAAGAAGCTCGGGCTCGTCGGCATCATCGTCAACTCCCACACCAGGAGCGAGTATCTCGACATGCCCAGGTACCGGCCGATCCTCGAGGCGGCCGAGGCACTCGACATGCCGATCTATCTCCATCCCCGCGAGCCCGGACCGTCGATGGTCGCGCCCTACCTCGACTATGGGCTCTATTTCGCGACCTGGGGTTTTTCCGCCGAGGCCGGCCTGCATGCCATGCGTCTGATCATGTCCGGCGCCTTCGATCGGCATCCGAGGCTGCGCATCGTGCTCGGCCACATGGGCGAGGGCATTCCCTACTGGCTGAAACGCATCGACAACCGCTTCGCCCTGCAGGTCAAGATCGGCGCCACCGAGAAGCTGCCCAAGCGGCCGAGCGACTATTTCCGCGAGAACTTCTACATCACCACCGCGGGCGTAACCGACATGGCGGTTCTCAAGCTGGGCCTCGACGAGTTGGGCGCCGACCGGATCATGTTCGCCGCCGACTTCCCCTACGAGGACGACGGTGAAGCTGTCGATTTCATGGATCACGCCAAGGTCAGCGAAGACGAGCGCAAGAAGATCTACGAGACCAACGCGATGCGTATCTTCAAGCTGAAGGTCTGAGCCCCGCCAGCAGGTTCAAGCCGGGAGCCCCAACGTCCGCAGGGCCGCTATCGTGTCGGCGGCGGATCGATGATGGATCCCATGCATGCCGAAGCTGCGCGCGCCGTCGACGTTGGCCGGGCTGTCGTCGATGAATACCGCCGTCCCGGGTTGAAAGCCGCCGGTCCGGCAGACGAGGTCGTAGATCGCCGCGTCAGGCTTGTGGCATTTCACCAAGCCGGAGACGACGTAGTCCCTGAAATAGCCCAAGAAGGGGTGACGTCGCCGGGCCGGCCCGCGCAGCCAGGCGTCGAGGAAGGCGGGAGCGTTGGACACCAGGTAAAGCGGCGTGCCGGCCCGGTGTAGGCGCTCGACCAGCGCCACCATCTCCGGGAAGTCGCGATCGAGCATTTCGTCGAAGCGATCGTAGAACGCCTCGATCAGGGCCGCGTAGCCAGGATGTAGCGTCTTCAGTCGACGTGTTGCCTCGGCCGGATCGCCACCTTTGTCCTGCTCCACGTGCCATTCGTTCGTGGTCACCGTCGCCAGGAACCGCTCCATATCCCGTGGGTCGGAAATGAGCTTGCGGTAGAGGTGCCGCGGGTTCCAGTCGAGGAGAACACCGCCCATGTCGAAGACCACCACCGAAGCCGCGGCGGGGGTCGGTTTTGGGCCTTGTTTGGGGGTCAATCGGAAGCCTTTCCAAGAGGTCTTTTCCAGCGTAATTTAGTCAATAAAATCAATAAGTTAAAGACTGGCTTTTGGTGCGTTTTTTGTTGGTCTTCGCGGCCTGTTTTGCTAGGGTGCGGCTTCGTTCCGCCGGGCCCTCTGGCAGGGCCACAAAACGAGCAAAATCCAGGTTTCCGTGAGCGACGATACGACCCTGCCGCCGGCGCCGCCGCCCCCCGACGCGCCACCGCCCCAGCCGCCGCCGCACGACATCGCGCCGATCACCATCGAAGAGGAGATGCGCCGCTCCTACCTCGATTACGCCATGAGCGTGATCGTGTCGCGTGCGTTGCCCGATGCGCGCGACGGGTTGAAGCCGGTGCAACGGCGCATTCTCTACGCCATGAAGGAAGGCGGCTACGATTCGACGCGCCCCTTCCGCAAGTCCGCCCGCATCGTCGGCGACGTGATGGGCAAGTATCACCCGCATGGCGACAACGCGATCTACGACGCCATGGTGCGTATGGCGCAGGACTTCTCCATGCGCCTGCCCCTGATCGCGGGGCAGGGCAATTTCGGCTCGATGGATGGCGATCCGCCGGCCGCCATGCGTTACACCGAGGCGCGCCTGGCACCCGCCGCCGAGACGCTGCTGGCCGACATCGACAAGGAAACCGTCGAGTTCCAGCCCAACTACGACGAGCGCGAGCAGGAGCCGACAGTTCTGCCGGCGGCATTCCCCAACCTGCTGGCCAACGGCGCCGGCGGCATCGCCGTCGGCATGGCGACCAACATCCCGCCGCACAATCTCGGCGAGTTGATCGAGGCCTGTTGTGCGCTGATCGACAATCCCGAACTCACCATCCAGCAGATCATGGAGTACGTCCCGGGGCCGGACTTCCCGACCGGCGCCACGATCTTGGGTCGTAACGGTATCCGCGCCGCCTATGAGCTGGGCCGCGGCTCGCTGATCATGCGGGCGCGCACCCGCATCGAGGAAAGCCGTTCCGGCCGCGAGTCGATCATCATCTCCGAAGTGCCCTACCAGGAGAACAAGGCGCGCCTGCACGAGCGCATCGCCGAAGTGGTGCGCGACAAGAAAGTCGAGGGCGTGGCCGAGGTGCGCGACGAGAGCGACCGCGACGGCGTGCGACTGGTGGTCGAGCTGAAGCGCGATGCGATGGCCGACATCGTGCTCAACCAGCTCTATCGTTATACGCCGTTGCAGACCACGTTCGGCGTCAATGCGCTGGCGCTGGAGGGCGGTCGCCCGCGGCTGATGAGCCTCAAGGAGCTCCTTCAGGCCTTCATCCGCTTCCGCACCGAGGTGCTGACGCGGCGCACCCAGTACGAGCTTCGTCATGCCCGAGACCGGGCGCACGTGCTGGTCGGCCTGGCCATCGCCGTCGCCAACATCGACGAGGTGATCGAGATGATCCGCCGCGCGCCCGATCCGGTGGTGGCGCGAGAGCGGCTGATGTCGCGCGACTGGCCGGCCGCCGACGTGGCGCCGTTGGTCGCGCTGATCGCCGAGCCCGGCCGCGAGGTGTCGGCCGACGGCACCTACAGGCTGTCCGAGGCGCAGGCGCGCGCCATCCTCGAGTTGCGCCTGCAACGGCTGACCGGCCTGGAGCGCGACAAGATCGCCGAGGAGCTGGGCGAGGTCGCGCAGGTGATCGAGGGTTACCTCGTGTTGCTGGCCGACCGCGACAAGCTGTTCGCCCTGATGCGCAAGGAGCTGCTCGAGATCAAGCAGCAGTATGCGACGCCCCGTCGGACCGAGATCCTCGACAACGAGTTCGAGCAGGATATCGAGGATCTGATCCAGCGCGAGGACATGGTCGTCACCGTGACGCACGGCGGGTATGTCAAGCGCGTGCCGGTCTCGGCCTATCGGGCGCAGCGTCGCGGCGGCAAGGGGCGTGCCGGCATGGCGACGCGCGAGGACGATTTCGTCTCGAGTCTGTTCGTCGCCAACACCCATACGCCGGTACTGTTCTTCTCCAGCCGCGGCATCGTCTACAAGCTCAAAGTCTGGCGCCTGCCCCTCGGCGCGCCGCAGGCGCGCGGCAAGGCTTTCATCAACCTGCTGCCGCTTTCGGAAGGCGAGACCATCAGCGCCGTCATGCCGATGCCGGAGGACGAGACGAGCTGGTCGACGCTCAACGTCATGTTTGCCACGGCGCGCGGCGGCGTGCGGCGCAACGAGCTCAGCGACTTCGTGAACGTGCACCAGACCGGCAAGATCGCCATGAAGTTCGAGGGCGAGGACGCGGGCGACCGGCTGATCGGGGTGAGCGTCTGCACCGAGGACCAGGATGTGTTGCTGGCCTCACGCCAGGGCCGCGCCATGCGTTTTCCGGTGGCGACGGTGCGTGTCTTCCAGAGTCGCGCCTCGACCGGCGTACGCGGCATCGCGCTTGCCGAGAGCGACGAAGTGATTTCGATGTCGCTGGTCGACAGCGGCAAGGGCATCACGACCGAGGAGCGCGAGGCCTATCTGCGCCAGTCGCGCGCGTTGCGGCAGGCCGAGAACGTCGCGGACAACGGCGAGGAAGAAGCGACACCCGCGACCGAGGAAGCAGCGGCGGCGACGCTGTCGGAGGAACGCTTCGCCGAGTTGCAGCGCAAGGAGGAGTTCGTGCTGACCGTGGCCTCGTCGGGTTTCGGCAAGCGCACGTCGGCTTACGAGTACCGGATGACGGGCCGCGGCGGCAAGGGCGTGGAGCTGATGAACCTCGCGAAAGGCGGCGAGGTCGTGGCGGCGTTTCCCGTGCGCGGCAGCGATCAGATCATGCTGGTGACCGACGGCGGCACGCTGATCCGTTGCCCGGTCGACGGCATCCGCATCGCCGGCCGCGCTACCCGCGGCGTACGTATCGTCAATGTGAGCGAAGGCGAGCGCGTGGTGTCGGCCGTCCGCATCGGCGACGATGACGCCGGCGCCGTCAGCGGCAACGGCAGCGATGGCGACAGCCACGGCGAAACAAACGGTGGATAAGGGCTGCCCGTGTCGCTAAGACTTCGCCGCCTCAAGGAATGCACCTTCAACAGGGAAGTGGGGGATGGACATGGCCTCAGAACGCGTCGGCGTCTATCCGGGCACGTTCGATCCGATCACCAGCGGGCACATGGAGGTGGTGCGTCGTTCGCTTCGGCTGGTCGACAGGCTGGTGATCGGGCCGGCGACCAACCCCGGCAAGGGGCCGTTGTTCTCGCTGGACGAACGCATCGACATCCTGAACGACGACATCCAGGAATTCTCGGAGGTGGATCGGAAGCGCATCACGATCGTGCCGTTCGACGGGCTCTTGATCCACTTTGCGCGCCAGGTCGGCGCGTCGGTGATCATTCGTGGCCTGCGCGCGGTTTCGGACTTCGAGTACGAGATCCAGATGGCCAATATGAACGCCCGCATGGAGCCAGACATCGAAACCATCTTCCTGATGGCCTCGGATCGGCACCAGTTCATCGCTTCCTCGCTGGTCAAGGACATCGCCAGGCTGGGTGGCGATACATCGCAATTCGTGTCGAAGAGGGTGTTTCAGCGGTTGAAGGCGAAATTCGTCCCGTCTTGAGGGCCTACGCCGGTGCGTTGACCGCTGGGCCTGCGCATCTTATACGGGCGCCGCGCGGGGGCTCGGCCCTTCACGCTAGGCCGGAGCGAGCCCGTAGCTCAGCGGTAGAGCATCTGACTTTTAATCAGGTGGTCGTAGGTTCGATCCCTACCGGGCTCACCAGCGCAAGCAAGAAGGAGAGGCGCGGCTCATGCCGTCGGTGAAGATCGTCAACGGCCAGCAGATCGTGGTGGAAGCGCTCGACCCCGCCCAGCGCTTCTCGCGTTTCCTCGCCAAGCCGTTCCTTCAGATGCGCTACAATCGCGAGATCGTGCTGGCGATCCTGCGCCGCGAGCTGCGGTCGCGCTTTGTCGGCTCGGCGGGCGGCTGGTTGTGGGCGGTGGCGGCGCCGCTGTTCGCCATCTCCGTCTACACCTTCGCCTTCACGACCAAGCTGCAAATGTCGTTCGTCGGCGAGCAGGGCCAGAAGCCCATCGCCTACGCGTTGTTCATTTTCGCCGGCCTGGTCGTCTTCAACTTCTTTTCGGAGATGGCGTACCGCTCGCCGATGCTGCTGCACGAGTACGCACACTTCATCAAGCAGACGATCTTCCCCAGCGACATGCTGGCCGTGATCTCGACCTTGCGTGCGGCCGCCTTCACCGCGATCGGCGTCGTCGTCCTGCTGATCTGCGTCGGCGTGGTAACCGGCGGCCTTCATTGGACCGTCGTCTTCGTGCCGCTCGTCTTCCTGCCGCTAATGGCCTTCTTGATGGGCCTGGCCTGGTTCCTGTGTGCAATCGGCGCCTTCACGCGCGACGCCGGCTACCTGATGATCAACGTCGTGCCGCTGTTCATGTTCATGACGCCGGTGTTCTTCACGCACACGGCGATGCCGCCGCCGTGGGACATTCTGCTCTACGCCAACGCCCTCACCTCGTATGTCGAGGTCATGCGCGACATCGTGCTGATCGGCAAGCTGCCGAACCCGCTGGTCGTACTGTGGATGCTCGCCACGTCGATCTTCACCTTCTACTTCGGCTATTGGTTCTTCGACAGGTACCGGAATGTCATTGTCGACGTCATCTGAAGTCGTCGTCCGCACCCGACACCTCGGCAAGGCCTATCAGCTCTACGCTCACCGCAGCGACTGGCTGAAGCAGGTCATGTTCGGCTGGTACAAGACCTACTACAAGCCGTTCTGGGTGCTGCGCGATGTCGACCTCGATGTCTATCGTGGCGACAGCGTCGGAATTCTCGGCCGCAATGGCTGCGGCAAGTCGACCCTGCTCCAGGTGATCTGCGGCATGACCTTGCCGAGCAACGGCGAGCTTCGGGTCACCGGCCGGATCGCGCCGGTACTGGCGCTGGGCGCAACTTTCGATGCCGAGCTGTCGGGCCGCGAGAACATCTTGATCGGTGGCGCCGTCATGGGGCTGACGCGCGCCGAAGTGCTGCGCAAGTTCGATTCCATGGCGAAGTTCGCGGGCATCGGCGACTACATGGAGCAGCCGATGAAGCACTATTCGATGGGCATGCGCACGCGCTTGGCCTTCGCCATATGCGCCCATGTCGACGCCGAGATTCTGGTCGTCGATGAGGCGCTGGCCGTCGGCGACGCCGCCTTCCAGCGCAAGTGCCTGGACTGGATCGACAGCTTTCGCCGAAAGGGCACGCTGTTGTTCGTGTCGCATTCCCCCGCCGAGGTTCGCCGGCTGTGCAATCGCGCGATATGGATCGAAGATGGGCGGATCCGGGCCCAGGGTGAGCCGAGCGTCGTTATCCGCGCCTACCACCGAGCCCTTGCCATGGAAAAGGACGACGTTCACCGCTTCTCGGTGAGCGAGTGACGATGAATGGCCACGGGCGTGTTCTTTTCCGTGGCGATCGGCTGGTGGGCTGCGGCCACGCTTGTTCAGTGGACCAGCGCCGCCCTCGGTCGCCGACGTCCGTTGACGGCGCGGCGCGGCCGCCGCGCCGCCGACTTCAGCATCGTGGCGCCGATGGCGGGGCCACGCGACGCGTCGGAAGACTACGTGCGCAATCTCGCCGAACTTGCCGCCTCGGGCGCCGAAGTGTTGATTTGCGTGACCAGCGAGCACGATGCGGCGGTGGCGCTCACGCGTCGTTTGTGGCCGGAGGCACCGATCCTGGTCGGCAGCGACACCACGTTCAATCCCAAGCTCAACAACGTGCGCAAGGGGTTGGAGGCGGCAAGCCGGCCTTTCGTCGTGCTGTGCGATGCCGGGATCGCCTTGACCGCGGCCGATCTGGAGACGGCTGCAATGCAGCTCACCGATCGGGTCGGGCTGGTTCTGGCCCTCAAGGTTGGCGCCGCGCCAGGGAATTTCGCAGCGGAGATGGAATGCGCCTACATCAACGGCCATCAGGCGCGCTTCCTCATGGCGGCCGATCGGCTCGGCATGCCGGTGGCGTCAGGTGGTGTGACGGTCCTGACGCGGGATGTGCTCGATCGGATCGGCGGGCATCAGGGTTTTCTCAACTACCTGGCCGACGACTATTCGGTGGTGCGCACCGTGCGGGATCGCCTGCGGCAGCAGACGCAGCTGGCCCCCTACGTGCTCCGCCTGCCGGTCGGGGATCGCCACTGGGCGGATGTTTGGAAACGTCAGGTCCGTTGGGGGTCGACACGGCTCAATCTGGCGCGCGAGGTCAGCGCGCTCGTGCTTCTGGAGCCAGTCATCGGCTGGCTCGCCTCGGCGATCGCACTCGTGGCGGCCCTGGCGGTCAGCGGCGTTGGCTTGGCTTGGACTGTCGCGGCGCTGGCCGTCCACACCGCCGCTTGGCTCGCCGCCGAAGCGTGGTTCCTCGCCGGTTTCGGACTGCCGTTCGGCCCTCGCGCCTGGGCCGCCGCGCTGGCGCGCGAGGCGCTCGCTCCACTCCTGGTATCACAGGCGTGGCTCGGACGGCGTCGCATCGATTGGCGCGGCACCGACCTTGCCGCCGGCTGGCCTGCGGCCAGGGATGGAACGGACCGATAGCGCGTATGATGGTGTTGTGAATCATGAATGACGTCGTGGCAGTCACGCTGCCTGCGCAAGTCGATTCGGTGACATCGGCCGCCGTCGAGGCGCTGATCGTCGCGGCCGTGCGACCGGGCGGTGGCGTGGTCGTCGATGGCAGCGGCGTGACCTATATGAGTGCGGCCGGCGTGCGGGTCTTTGCACGTGCCCTTCACAGAGCGGCGGAGTTGCAAGCGCGCATCGTGTTTTGCCGCTTTGCGGGTCCTGCGGCCGACTGTTTGCTGGTCAGTGGATTCTCGCAACTTTTCGACATCACGGTTTCGGTGGAGGCGGCTATCGAAAAGTTGCGTTCTGGGGCGGCGGCGGCCTCCGAGGACCGCTTGCACCGGCGCGGGACCGCGGGTTAATTACACGGTGGGCTGAGGCAATTCATGGGATTGGGACACGACGCGCGGCGCGCCGTGATCGCTACTCCTGACGGAGATCGGAAGTTGACAGTTTGGAGCCGGCTGAGCGCCGCCGCGCGGCCCACCATCGTTGCGTTTGGCCTGGGCGTCAGCGCCTGTACCGCTTTGCCGGGTGACGGTCCGTGGATGGGGGGTGCTCAGGCGACCAGCACGGAAGCACTGCCCTTCGACGTCATCGACCTCACACCGACCACGGTCGTGGCTTATCGCCAACCGGCGACGCCGGACCGGCCGTCGTCGGTCGCCGACGTTTCGCCGGCGGTTCGCCTGACCGTCGCTCCCGGCGACTCGCTCAAAGTCCGGATCTTTGAACGCTACGGCGGCAACATCTTTCCGACGATCCAGGGCGCCGGTGCGGATCTCGGCGTGCAGCGGGTCGCCGAGGACGGCACGATCAAGGTCCCGGTCGTGGGCGTCGTGCAGGTCGCCGGCTTGGATCTGAACCAGATCGAGCGGCGCATCATCCAGCAACTTGGCAACAAGGTGCAGGAGCCGGAGGTCATCGTCGAGTTCGATGCGCCGCGGACCCATTCGGTGATGGTATCGGGTGACGTTCGAAATCCCGGCCGTGTGTCGATGCTGGAGGATGTGCGCACGGTGGTCGACGCCATCAACAAAGCGGGCGGCACGCTCGGCAACATGCCGGGCGGGGCCAGTCAACTCCAGGTCACGGTGCGTCGACAGGGCCAGGTTGTCCTGACGGCGCAGTTCGCCGATCTGCTGGCGGGCGCGAACATCCCGGTGCAGAAGGGCGATGAAATCGTCGTGAGGCCGAATTCACGCCTTTACACGGTTTTGGGTGCGGTTCAGCGATCGGGCAATTTCGAGATTACCAAACACAATATGAGCTTGCTCGAGGCGTTGGGCACGGTTGGTGGCCTGTCGGACGCGCGGGCCAACAAAACGGGCGTTTATGTCTTTCGGATGGGCGATCTGGAGACCAACCCCACGGCTCGTGCGCGCGTCTTCCGGCTGGATCTTTTTCAGCCGGTGTCCATTTTTGTCGCACAGCAGTTCGGACTCCAGGCACGCGACGTAATTTACGTAACGAACGCACCGCTTTACGAGTACGATAAGGTACTGACGCCGATCTACCGCACGTTCTCGATCATCGGCGTGGCCCGGGGTACTCTGCCGATCACGGCGACGTTCTAGGAGCGAGACGCGCCAATCGAGGGATTTTCTGGTAGAATTTGCCGATGGTTCGAGCGTGGAAACTGACCTGGGGGGCGACCGGGGTGGCGGTCTTGATTGCCGTAGCCG
>VGCQ01000024.1 GCA_016870055.1 Alphaproteobacteria bacterium
GCGCTCGCTGGTCAGCAACCTCTTCACCGGCAGCGGCCGCGACACGCTGATCGGCAACGATCTCGGTAACGACCTGCGAGCCAACGCCGGCAACGACATCATCTTCGCCGGTCCGGGCAACGACACGATCAGCGGCGGCCCCGGTTTCGACACGATCGACACCGGTTCCGGCATCGACACCGTGCGCGACCGCCTGGTCGACCTCAACGGCGACTTCATCACCGGCGTGCGTGCGGGCACCACGATCGACATCACCGGTTCGCTGATCGGCCGGAACTTCCTCTCGACCGTCGAATGGGCCGGCAGCACTACGCTCGCCATCGCCGACTACGCGGTGGCCATGGCCGGCTTGTTCGCCGACGGCGAGTTCATGGCGGTGCCGCGCAGCACCGGCACCGAGACGCACACCAGCGTGATGTTCGTGAACTTCCTGCCCAGCCTGTTCGAGAGCGTGAGCGTGGCGGCCGACGCCATCAACGGCGTCGCCAACGAGCCGTTCCTCACCAGCGATGGCTCGACCCGCTTTTCGATGGACATGAAGACCGCCCAGTCGACCTTTGCCAACACGCTCGGCGTCTACCGCGTCGCCGCCGACGGCACCATCCACGACACCCAAGCGATCTACGCCAACACGCGCGGCGTCTTCCCGTCGCTGTCGACAGTCGACCTCGGCACGCCGGCCAATGGCGAACGACTCGCCTTCTTCCTGATCCAGGACGGCTTCGGCCAGTACGGCGACCTGCCCGACGACCTCCGCCTGGTGGCGCCGGGCACGACGACGGCCGCCAACGTCAATGCCGGCGTGCCGCCGGAACTGTTGAGCGCCTCCCTGGGCAGGCTCACCGCCGCGCCGATCTTCCACACCATCGCCACCCTCAATCCCGGCGACGCCGTGCAGGTCCTGTCCGGCACCGCGGCGGGCGGGCGCGAGCTGCTGATCGGCTTCGAGGACCTGCCGACTGCAAGCGGCGATCGCGACTTCCAGGACGTCGTGATCGGCCTGCGCACCAACTACGACGACCTATTCGTCATCTAGAACGACCAACGCCGGGGGTGTTCGCCGGCGTCGTCACCTGCAATGATGGCAGCCGCGGAGGGGAGCAGCATGACCATCGTCATCCACAATGCGGCGATCGCCACGGTCGACGATCGCGACACGGTGCAGTACGGTGCGGCGATCGCCATCACCGCCGACCGCATCGCCACGATCGGCCCCAGCGCCGAGGTGCTGGCGCGCCATCCGACGGCCGAGCGGATCGACGGCACGGGCAAGCTCGTGATGCCAGGCTTCGCCAACCTGCACACTCATCTCACCATGACGCTGGCGCGCGGCGTGTTCGAGGATCTCTCGCCGCCGCACCGGCCGCCCTTCTCGGGCGGCCTGTCGCCGATCCCGCTGCCCGACATGACGCCGGACGAGCGGAGCGCCATGGCCGAGCTGGGGGCACTCGAGGCGCTGCGCTGCGGCACTACACTGGTGCTGGAGGACGGCAACGATCTCGGCGAGTACGCCCCGGCGCTGGCCGCGACCGGCCTTCGCTTCATGCTGGCCGAGCGCGCCCATGACCGCACCGGCGCCTCGATCGGCGATCCGGCACCGTTCCAGCTCGACCGCGCCTTGGGGCAGCAGCATCTCCGCCTGATCGAGGATACCTATGACAAGTGGAACGGCCGCGCCGGCGGGCGTATCCGGGTAGCGGTCTCGGCCTGGGCGCCCGACATGTGCTCGCCCGAGCTTCTCGCCGACCTCGCCGCCCTGCGCCGCCGGCTCGACACCTGGGCCACCATCCATTGCAACCAGATCTGGGGCGAAGTAGCGGCGGTCAAGGCGCACCGCAACCGGCTGCCCACCGAGTATCTGGCCGATGTCGGCTTCCTCAACGACCGGCTGATCTGTGCGCATTGCCGCTGCATGGAGCCCGCCGAGGAAAAGCTTCTCGGCGAGGCGCGCGCCATCGTCTCGTTCAATTCGGCGATCGCCGCGCGGCGCGGCCTCAGCCCGCGCATCGACGACCTGGAACGCCATGGTTGCACCATTGTCATGGGCAGCGACAACATGGCCGAGGACATGGTCGAAGTGTTGCGCACCGGCCTGTTCATGGAGCGCGTGCGGCGCGCCGACGGCCGACAGCCGTCACCGGAACAGGCGCTGCGCTGGGCGACCCGCAACGGCTATCGCGCGCTCGGATTGCCTGACGGCGGCTGGCTGGCGCCGGGCAACAAGGCCGATCTGATCCTGATCGACCTCGAACGCGCCCATCTGGTGCCGGTGCTGCGCGCGGTATCGACCTTCGTCCACCAGGCGCAGGGCCGCGACGTCGAGGCGGTGATGGTCGACGGGCGGTGGCTGATGAAAGACGGCAAGGTGCTGTCGATGGACGAGCCCGCCGTGCTGGCTCGCGCCAAGACGGCGGCCAACGCCGCCTGGGCGCGGCTGTTCGGTTCGCGGCGCGATTTGACGGTGCCGGCTGGCTTCACGCCGGATGCCCTGCCCTAGGCGGAGTGCTAACGTCCCGGGCGGAGGCGACATGCAGTTCGGATTGTTCGGCGGCGCGCGCACCAAGCGCGGCACCGGCCTCGAGGACAGCCAGGGCTACGAGAGCTTCATCGATTACGTGATCGAAGCCGACCGGCTGGGCTTCAAGCAGCTCTTCATGGTCGAGCATCATTTCACCGGCCAGGGCCAGGTCTCCGCCTCGATGACGGTGCTGGCCTACCTCGCAGCGCGCACCCGCAGCATACGGCTCGGTACCGCGGTGGTGGTGATGCCGTGGCACAATCCGGTGCTGGTGGCCGAGCAGGTCGCCACGCTCGACCTGCTGAGCGGCGGGCGCGTCGATTTCGGCGTCGGCAAGGGCTATCGCCAGGCCGAGTTCGACGGCTTCTGCATCCCGATCGACGAGGCGAGCGAGCGCTTCGACGAGGCGATGGAGGTGATCCGCAAAGGCTGGACCAGCGACGGCCGCTTCAGCCATCACGGCAAGCGCTGGCACTACGACAACATCGTGGTCGAGCCTGCGCCCATGCAGCGCCCGCATCCGCCCTTGTGGCTGGCCGCCGGCAGCCCCGACTCGATCCGCCGCGCCGCCCGCGACGGCTACAACCTCCTGCTCGACCAGCTCGCCCAGACCGACCAGATCGTGCGGCGCATCGCGCTGTTCAAGGCCGAGTGCGAGAAGGCCGGCCGAGCCTATCATCCCAACATGGTGGCGACGGCGCGCGCTTTGCAGATGATTCACAGCGAAAGCGAGCGCGCCGAGGCCTATGCGACGCGACAGCGCGTGCTCGGCGTGATCGGCGATCTCGCCCGCGACAAGCTCGCCGAGCGCGTCGAGGACGACACCGCGCCACTGCTCGGCACGCCCGACGAGGTGATCGCCCGCCTCAAGGAGCTCGAGGCGGGCGGCGCCACCAACATCCTGCTGGTCGACCCCAACGCCTCGGTGAAGAATTTGCTCGCCTTCGCGCGCGAGGTCATGCCGGCCTTCCAACCGTCCCGTGCCGAGGCCGCCGAATGAACGCTCCCGCAACACCGCCCAAGATCGACTGGACGCCCTCGCCGATCCTCCCCAAGAAGCGCGTCTCCTTCGCCGACGTGAGCTACGAGGAGATGGTGGCACGCGCGCGCAAGCTCGCGCCGACGCTCGCCCAACGCGCCGAGGCTTGCGAGAAGCTGCGCCGTTTGCCCGATGACACAGAGCGCGACCTGCACGAGGCCGGCCTGTTCCGCTTCGCGCAGCCCAAGCGCGTCGGCGGCGCCGAGCTCGATGTCGGCATCTTCATCGACGTCTGCGCCGAGCTTGCAAAGACCTGCCCGTCGACGGCGTGGAACGTCGGCAATCTCGGCAGCCACCACTGGATGCTGGGATACTTTCCGCCCGAGACGCAGGACGAGCTGTGGGACCGCTCGCTCGACGTGCTGATCGCCACCTCGCTCGCCTTCGCCGGCGGCCGCGGCCGCAAGGTCGACGGCGGCTGGGAGGTCACCGGCCGCTGGCCCTTGTCGTCCGGAGTCGACAATAGCGACTGGAACATGCTGGGTTTCATGGTGCGCGAGAGCGACGGCGGTCCGGTCGTCGACCAGCGCTTCGCCCTGGTCCATCGCTCCGAATACGAGATCATCGACACTTGGCACGCCGTCGGCCTGTGCGGCACCGGCTCCAAGGACGTCGCCTGCCAGGCGTTGTTCGTGCCCGACCGGCGCAGCCTGTCGGCCTGGGCGTTCAACGGCAAACCGCATCCCGGCTCGGTGGTGAACGACACGCCGCTGTTCCGCCTGCCGCTGCTCGCGCTGGGGCCGTACGTATTGTGCGGCGTCATGTTGGGCTGCGCCCAAGGCGCCTACGAGCTGGTGGTGGGCGCCGCACGCAAGCGCAACACCACCAACACCGGCGTGCCGGTCAACGCCAACCCCACGGTGCAAATCAAGGTCGCCGAGGCGAGCGCGCGCATCGACAACGCCGAGATCATCATGAAGCGGGCCTGCGAGCACGCCATGGCCGTTGCCCGCGCCGGCCGCGAGGCCGAGCATGCCGACAAGGTGCGCTATCGGCGCGACGCGTTCTTTGCCACGCGCTGCTGCCTGGAGGCGGTCGACATCCTAATGGGGGTTGCGGGCTCGGGCGGCCTCTATACCAAGGGCGCCATGCAGCGACTGTTTCGCGACGCGCATGCAGCCAACGCCCATGTCATGTTCTCGCCCGAAATCCAGGGCGCGGTCTTCGGCCAGCACGCACTGGCCGCACCCGGGCCGGCGCCGCTGCTCTAAACCGGAGCGCTGACCTCCAGGTCCGCATCATGACTCATAAGCGGACCTGGAGGTCAGCGCTCCGGGCGTAGGCTCCGGCCGACGTTGTCACCCCTCCACCCCCCAGCTAGTATCGCTCCCAACCACACACGTCTCGGGAGGACGTCCTATGCGCATCAAGCGTCGTACGTTCAACAGCCTTGCGGCCGCAGGCGCCGCCACGGGCTTCAGCTCCACCGCGTTCGGCCAAGCCAAGCCGATCACCGTCGGCTGCGGCATGGCGCTGACCGGCGGTCTTGCACCCAACGGCAAGGCGGCGCTGCTCGGCATGCAGATCGCCGAGGAGGACATCAACGCCCGCGGCGGCATCCTCGGCCGCCCGGTCAAGCTCGTCTACTACGACGACCAGTCCAATCCGTCGGGCGTGCCGGCGCTCTACACCAAGCTGATGGAGGTCGACAAAGTCGACATCCTGGCGAGCGGCTATGCCACCAACATGATCGCACCGGCCATGCCGATCGTGATGCAGAAGGATCGCACCTTCTTCTCGCTGTTCGGGCTGGCGGTGAACTCGACCTTCAAGTATCCGCGCTACTTCTCGATCCAGCCGGCGGGCGGGCCCAAGCCGAAAGAGGCTTTCGCCGAAGGCTTCTTCGAGGTGGCGATGGCGCAGACTCCCAAGCCGCAGACGCTCGCCATGATCGGCGCCGACGCCGAATATCCACACAATGCGCTGGAAGGCGTGCGCAATATCGCCAAGCGTTACAACCTCAAGGTCGTCTACGACAAGTTCTATCCGCCGGCCACCGCCGACTACACGCCGGTGGTCCGCGCCGTCGCAGCGACCAATCCCGACATCTTCTTCGCCGCGTCCTACCCGCCCGACTCGGTCGGTATCGTGCGCGCCAGCGCGGAGATCGGCTTCAAGCCCAAGATCTTCGGCGGCGGCATGGTCGGCCTGCAGGCGACGGCCATCAAGACGCAGCTCGGGCCGCTGCTCAACGGCATCACGGTGTACGATTTCTGGCTGCCGTGGGCGGGCTTCGCCACCGACGAGGGCCGCGAGGTCGTGAAGAAGTATCAGGCCCGCGCTGCCGCGGCCGGCACCGACATCCTGGGCTACTACATCCCGCCCTTCTCCTACGCACTGATGCAGGTCGTCGAACAGGCGGTGAAGGGCGCCGGCAGCACCGAAGACGCCAAGCTCGCCGAGTTCCTGCGCAAGGCGACCTTCAAGACGGTGGTCGGCGACATCAAGTTCAACGCCGAGGGCGAATGGCAGGAGCCGCAGGTCATGGCCGTGCAGTTCCAGGGCGTGCAGGGCAACAGCGTCGACCAGTTCCGGGATCCCAAGACCGAAGTGATCCTGTGGCCGACCAAGTACAAGACCGGCAACATCATCTACCCGTACGACCCGAAGAAGTAGCAAATGGTGCTGCCTCCCCAGCGGAGCTCTGTCGTGTTCGCACTTCTTCGCCCTCTCCGCCGCGCAGCGGGGGAGAGGGCATCTCGACAAGATCTGTGAATCCGATAGCCAGCGGAGCTGGGGAAGGCGACTACGCCCCCAAATAGAACTCGCGGATCAGCTCGTTGTTGTTGAGCGCCTCGGCGGAATCGCCCTGGAAGGCGATCTTGCCGTGGACAATGACGTAGCCGCGGTCGGCGATGCGGATCGCCTGGGTGAAGTTCTGCTCGGCCATCAGGACGCTGAGGTCGTAGCTCTCCTTCAGCTCCTTGATCTTGTCGATCGTCCGCATGACCAGCAGCGGCGCCAGCCCGACCGAGGGCTCGTCGATCAACAGGATACGCGGCGCCGACATCAGCGCGCGGGCGAGCGCCAGCATCTGTTGCTCGCCGCCCGACATGCTGCCGGCGAGCTGGGCGGCCCGCTCCTTCAGCCGCGGGAAGGTCTCGAAGCAGAAGTCGAGGTTGCGCGCGATCTGCGAGCGCGCCTTTGGCCGGAAAGCGCCAAGCAGAAGGTTCTCGGTCACGGTGAGCTTGGGGAACAGGCGGCGGCCTTCCGGCACGAAGCCGACGCCGAGATCGACGATCTCCTCGGTCGAGCGGCCGACCAGCTCGTGCTCGGCGCCGTCGATGGTGGCGCGGATGCTGCCCTTCGACGGCCGCACCATGCCCATGATCGACTTCATCAGCGTCGACTTGCCGTTGCCGTTGGTGCCGAGCAGCGCCACCGTCTCGCCGTTGCCGACGTTCAGTGACACGCCCTCCAGCACGCGGACCGCGCCGTAGCCCGCGTCGATGCCGGCGACGGTGAGGCTACTCGCCAAGATACGCCCTCACGACTTCAGGATCGCGCACCACGTCCTTGGGGTTGCCGTCGGCGATCTTGCGGCCGGCGACCAGCACGGCGAGGCGCTGCGAGAACTCCATCACCGCCCGCATGATGTGCTCGATCATGATCACGGTGACGCCGCGCTCGTTCAGCCGGATCAGGAGGGCGATGATCTCGTCGACCTCGGCGTGGGAGAGGCCAGCCATCGCCTCGTCGGAGATCAGAAGCTTGGGATCGGCCGCCATGGCGCGGGCAAGCTCAAGCTTGCGCATCTCGATCTGCGTGAGGTCGCGCGGCATCTGGCGCGCCTTGTCGGCCAGCCCGACCAGACCCAGGAGCTCCAGGCAGCGCTCGTCGATCGCCGCCCCGTGCAGATGGCCCGAGGCTCGGGCGTTCACTGCGTAGAGGATGGGGATGCGCACGTTCTCGGCCAGCGTCAGACCGGCGAACGGCCGCGGCAGCTGGAAGGACCGGGCGAGCCCGCGGCGCGTGCGCTCGTGCGCCGACAGCGCGTCGATCGTCTCGTCGGCGAAGCGTACGCTGCCCTGCTCGTTGCGCAGCGTGCCGCAGATGCAGTTGACCAGGGTCGACTTGCCCGAGCCGTTGGGGCCGATCAGGCCGAGCCGCTCGCGCGGCTGCACCTCGAGGTCGATTCCGTCGAGCGCCACGAAACCGCCGAAGCGCTTGCCGAGCCCAGAGACGGTGAGGAGCGCGGTCATCTGCGCTTCCTCTGGAACAGGCCGACGATGCCTTGCGGCGCCAGGATCACGAAAGCGACCATCAGGACGCCGGCCACCAGCACGTTCACCGCCGACGAGATGGTGACGCGCAGCGTCTCCTGGAGGCCGCCGACCAGCACCGCGCCGATCACCGGTCCCAGCCAACTCGATGTGCCGCCGATCAACGGCATGGCGATGGCGTTCACCGCGTAGTTCAAGCTGAAGCCCGAGGCCGGGTCGAGGTAGGTCACGTAGTAGGGCAACGGCGCACCGGCCATGCCCATGAAGCCGCCGGACAGTGTCGTGGCGATCAGCTTCAGCCGCAGCGTCGGCACGCCGGAGGCTTCGGCCGCGCCCTCGTCGTCGCGGATGGCGGCGAAACCGTAGCCCAGCGCCGAGCGCTCGATGGCGCGCGCCGTTACCAGCACGATCACCGTCATGATCAGCATCATCAGGAAGAGGTACTGCACGTACTCGCCGCCGATCAGCGGCGCCACGCGCGGCCGCAGCACATAGACGCCGCGGGCGCCGCCGACGAAGTCCCAATTGGTGATCAGGGTCTGCACCACCACGGCCAGCGCCAAGGTGGCGATCGAGAAGAAGACGCCGCGCAGCCGCAGGGTCAGATAGCCGGTGCCGAGCCCAACCAACCCGGCCAGCGCACCGCCGATCAGCATCATCACGGGCAGCGGCGTCGCCGGCACCAGCTTGTGCAACACGACCGTCGAGTAGGCGCCGATGGCGAAGAAGGCAGTGACGCCGAAATTCACGTAGCCGGTGTAGCCGCCCAGGATGTTCCAGGCGGTGCCGAGCACGACGTACTGCAGCACTACGTAGCCCATGAAGAAGGCGTAGCTGGAACCAAGCCAGCGACCGCACAGGAAGATCACGGCGGCAATGGCGATCAAGACGAGCGTGAACGGAAGCGCGCGCATACCGGCCGGCGCAGCGCCGGCGGACATCCTATCGGCCAAGGATGCCACTGGGACGCACCGCGAGGGTGATCAAAAGGATGCCGAACGCCACCGCCGGCGCCCATGACGGGCCGAAGAAGGTGGCGGTGAGGCTTTCGGCGATGCCGAGCGTCATGGCCGCGATCACCATGCCGGGAAAGCTGCCCAGCCCGCCCAGCACGCAGATGGCGAAGATACGGCCGATATATTCGCGGCCGATCGAGGGCTCGATCGGCTGGATGATGATCAGGAAGGCGCCGGCCAGGGACGCCGTGGCGATCGACAGGCCGAAGGCGATGCGCTTGATCCTCGTCGGGTTGGCCGCCATCAGCCGCAGCGCCTGCTGGTCTTGCGCCACCGCCTGCACGGCGCGGCCGATGAAAGTACGCGACAGGAACAGCTGCAGGCCGATCACGACGACCAGCGCCACCAGGAACGGCACCAGCAGCCGGAGCGGCAGATCGAACAGGCCGAGCTTGATGCTGGGGCCGATATAGACGGCCTGCACCGTGCGGTAGTCGACGCCGAAGCCCAGGACGAGCCCGACCTCGGTGATGAACAGCAAGCCGAAGAAGAACGACAGGCCGCGCAGGGACTGGTCGTCGCGCCGTTCGAAGGCGACGTAGTAGACCTGATAGACGATCATGCCGAGCAGGTAGAAGGCCGGCAGTGCGATGATCGCCGCCAGGATCGGATCGATGCCCCACAGCGAGTTGCCGATGAAGGCGACATACGAGCCGAGCAGGATGAACGCCGGATGGGCGATGTTGACGATGTCGAGCAGGCCAAAGGCGATCGCGATGCCGACCGAAACCGCGGCGTAGAAACCGCCGAGCAGGAGGCCGGAAACGATGGCGTTCAGGAGCAGGTTCGCGGTGCCGTCCATGGCGCCGTCAGCCTACGCACCGAACAGGGACTTTGCCCAAATTTCTCCTCCCCGCTTTGCCACAGTGTGCGCCTGAAAGGACGCCGCATCAAGTTTGTGCCATAACCCGATCATGCCCCTGGCTCCACCTGTCGGAATCGTCATCGCCAACCGGAACAACGCCACGTTCGTCGAACGGGCGATCGAATCGGTGGCTCGGCAGACCGTGCGCGACCTCACGGTGGTGGTCGTGGACGACGCCTCGACCGACGGCTCCGACGCCGTCATCCGCCGTTGCCTGGCGCGGCTGGACGACCGGCGCTTCCGCTACGTGAAGCTCGAGGCCAATCACGGCCAGGGCGGTGCACTGCGTCGCGGCCTTGCCGAGCTCGACACGCCGTTCGTCTGTTTCGTCGATTCAGACGATCTGTGGTACGAGGGCTTCGTGGCGCGACATCTCGCGGCCCACCTCAACGCCGATTTTCCCGTCGCCCTGACCTTCTGCGATTCGCACATCGTCGACCGCAACGATCGGCTGCTGGCCGGCACCGCTTAGTGGTTCGATTCGAATCGCCCGGACGCCTGGTCGCCCCGCGCGGTCGACGCCACATTGCTGCCGGCGATCGATCCGGCGACCGGCGCGATCGCCTACCCGGTCCGATCGGAAACCTCGTTCCACGCCGACTGGTCGACCTCGAGCGCGACCAACACCATGACCGGCATGATGTTTCGGCGCGCCTTTGTCGATCTGGTGTTCGTGCCACCGAGCCATCAGCTGCCGCTCTATGTCGATTTCTACCTATCGACGATGGCCTGTCTGATGACCGGCGCTATCGCCGTCCACGACGCGCTCTACGCCTATCGCATGCACGGCCGCAACCTGCATTCCAATGCCACCGTGCCGGGCGGCGCCTACAACTCCTCGACACGCGCCTGGGAGCCCATTCGTGACGACGTCCTGCGGATGATTCAGGAGGTGCTGCACCGGCAGGCCGACGCGCTCCGGCAGGCCTTCGGCGACAAGCGCCTTGCCGCCGCGCAGGCAGCGGTCGCAGCGGTGATCGGCAAGCGGCCAACCGACGGCTCGCCGCCGCGCGAGCGCTGGGCCGACTTGCTGGTGGGCCTGCTGGACTACGGGGTCTCCCGGTTGGGCCTGCGCAACCGGTCGTGATCGACCTGCCATGCTAGAGCGGCGCCGCGCGGTCTTCACCGGGGTCGCGCGCAACTGCGCACCATACCTGCCCGGCGTGCTGGACAACCTTGCGCGCTTCGCGGCGCTTTATGCCGAGGCGCGGTTCGTGTTCGTCGTGAGTGACAGCGACGACGGCTCCTACGACCTGCTGAAGGAGTGGCTCGCAAAAGGCGGCCGAGACGGCCGGGCGAGCGACCTCGGCCGGCTGCAGGAGCATCTCTCCATCCGCACCGAGCGCATCGCGCACGCCCGGAATGCCGCCCTCGACGAGATCGCGCGTTCCGGTTTGGGCCGACCACGATCATCTCGTGATCGCCGACTTGGACGACGTGCTGGTTCATCCTGTGCCGGCCGGCGATTTCGAGCGTGCGGCAAGCTGGCTCGACGCCGATCCGTCGCGCGCCGGCGTGCTGGCCAACGCGCGGCCGCGCTACTATGACATCTGGGCGTTGCGTCACGCCCGCTGGTGTCCGGACGATTGCTGGCAGCCGATCTGGAACCGCGGCCCCGGCGAGAGCTTCGCCGCCGCCAAGTTCCGCGAAGTGTTCGCCCGCCAGATCGCGATTCCGCCGACCCTGCCGCCGATCGCCGTGCGCTCGGCATTCGGCGGCCTCGGCGTCTATCGCCTGCGCCCTGCCCTGGCGGCGCGCTATCGCGGTCTCGACGCACAAGGCCGCGAGGTCTCCGAACATGTCGCCTTCAACGTCGCCATCGGCGAGGCCGGCGGTTCGCTTCATGTCTTTCCGGCGCTTTGCGTGCAGGCGCCACGACAGCACCTCTATTCGGCCGCGGAGTTCGCTTGGTCTTGGCGACTGGCCATGCTGGCACGCTGCGCGATCGAGGCCGCTCGACCGCCGTGGCGGCGGCTGGTGGCACCATGAAAGCCCTGATCGTCGATCCTGGCGTGCGGTCGCTGGGCGGCCATCACTACAACGCGGTGCAACGCCTGCAACGCGAACTCGCCGCGCTCGGTGTCGCGGCGCCCTGCCTCGGCTCGGCCTATGCCGAGCGCGATGTGATCGATGCGCTGGCCTGCCATCCGACCTTCAGGCGGTCGGTCTACGGCCGCAGCTACACGGCGGGCGAGTTCGACGCGAGCGTGGCGCAGACCGCCGACGACCTGGCCGGCGGCCTGCACCGGCACGGCATGGCCGATCTTCTGATCTTGCCGTGCGGCGACCAAGTGCTGGCTGCCGCGCTGGCGCAGCGGCTGGCGCGGGCTTGGCTGGCGCGGCCCGTCGTGTTGCTGTGGCTACTCTACGCCCCGCATCACTTGAAGGCGGCCGACGACCCGACAACCACCGACTTGCGCACCGAGTATCGCAAAGCCTTCGCCACGCTCAAGAGCCGTACCGACGATGGTCACCGACTCCGAATCTACTGCGAGACCACGCCTTTGGCCGACTTCTATCGCGACCTGCTCGGCCTCGAGGTCGGGGTGCGACCAAGTCCCGGACTGGTCGCTCCGCACCGCGCAGCTCATACCAAAACCGATCGAGCACCGGTCGTCGCCTGCATCGGCTTCGCCAATCGGCCCAAGGGCTACCGGCTTCTACCGCATGCCATCGCACACGTGCTGGCCGAGCGACCCGATGTGCGCTTTGCCATCCACGGCATCGTCAAGGGCTCGGATGCCGAGGGCGATCAACCGGTCTTCGACCACCTGCGCGAGTTCGGCGAGCGGGTGACCGTCCGCCAGGACGTGCTATCGGCCGACGACTATCTCGCCTGGCTGGCAAAGGCCGATCTCCTGTTGCTGCCCTACGATCCCGAAATCTACCGCTCGCGCGGCTTGGGCGTGTTCACCGACGCGAGGAACCTCGCCTTGCCGATCGTCGCTCCGGCAGGTTGCGCTTTCGCCGAACCGGCGTTCGAAGAAGGTTGGGGCGTGGCGATGCGAACTTACGACGGCCGCGGATTGAGCGAGGCCATGCTCATCGCCCTGGGCCGTTTGCCGACGTTGCGCGCCGAAGCCGGCCGAGCCGCCGCTCGATCGGATGACGATCTCGGCGCGTTGCTCCGTCGGGCGGCGGACGATGCGGGGGCCAGCGACGCGCCGGGGGTTCGCGGCTTTCTTCACCGATTGCATCGCAGAATGGCCATCTGAGGGCTGCGCCGCTTCGGACCGAGCGGGCGAGTCGGGTCTGTATCGGGCCTCCACGATGGCGGATACTGCCGGCGTCAGACCGCAAGAGGAACCAACGATGGCTTTGTACGAACTCAGGACCTACACGCTCTATGTCGGCAAGATGGCCGAGGCAGTGAAGCTCTATCAGCAGTTCGGCTTTCCGGCGCTGCAGAAGGGCGGTCACGACAAGCATCTGATCGGCTACTTCCAGGGCGACACCGGCACCATCAACCAGCTCGTCCATATCTGGAAATTCGCCGACGACGCCGACCGGCGCGCCCACTGGGCGGCGGTATTCGCCAACACCGACTTCACCGAAGGCTTCGCCGCCAAGTTCCGCCCGTTGGTCATGACACAGGAAGTGAAGCTCCTGAACGCCGCACCGTGGGGCCCCCATCCCTGAACCGACGTTGCCGTCGTCGCACAACCCAGCCACAGCACCCATGCCTTCGGGCGACGGCCTCGCAGCCCTGGAAGCGCGCGTCGCGCGCGACCTGGTCTTGATCGCCCATCCCTCGACGGACTGGATGACGCCCAGGCTCCATGGCGGCAAGCCCGCGCTCGACGTGCTGATCGTCGGCGCCGGTCAGTCGGGCCTCGCCACCGCCTTTGGCCTGATGCGCGAGCGCGTGCGCAACATCCTGCTGATCGACCGTGCGCCGGAGGGGCGCGAGGGTCCGTGGGTCACCTTCGCCCGCATGCTGACGCTGCGCAGCCCCAAGGCGCAGACCGGACCCGACCTCGGCGTCCCCAGCCTCACCTTCCAAGCCTGGTACGAGGCGCAACATGGCGCGCAGGCCTTCGCCGACCTCGGCCTCATCCCGAGCATCGACTGGCACAACTATCTCCTATGGTATCGCCGCGTGCTCGGCCTGCCGGTGCGCAACAACGCCGCTGCGACGGCGATCGCGCCAGGCCGGCTGGACGATGGCGGGCCGTGCCTCCTGGTGACGCTGTCGAGCGGCGAGGTGCTGGCGGCCCGCAAGCTCGTGCTGGCCACCGGCCAGGACGGCACCGGCGAATGGTGGATGCCGGACTTCGTGCGCGACCTGCCGGCCGACCGCCGCGCCCACACCTGCGAGGTCGACAT
The DNA here is from genome assembly GCA_016870055.1 of Alphaproteobacteria bacterium. GTDB lineage: Bacteria > Pseudomonadota > Alphaproteobacteria > Reyranellales > Reyranellaceae > Reyranella. Next base: position 13,988 of record VGCQ01000024.1, read on the forward strand.
CGACTTCAGCCGATTGAAGGGCAAGGTGGTGGCCGTGCTGGGGGCCGGCGCTTCGGCAATGGACAACGCCGCCATGGCGCTGGAGCACGGCGCCATTGTCCATCTGTTCTGTCGCCGCCGGCCGACCGGCGTGCAACCGTTCCGCTGGCTCACCTTCGCAGGCTTCCTGCGCCATATCGGCGACATGCCCGACCTCTGGCGCTGGCGCTTCATGGGCAACATTCTGCGGGCGCGCGAAGGCTTCCCGCCCGACACCTATGCTCGCGTCATGGCCTTCCCGGAGAGCTTCACCATGCACGCCGAGCGCCCCTGGACCGGCGCCCGCATGGAAGGGGACCGCGTCCGCATCGAGACGACGCGCGGGCCTTGTCATGCCGATTTCGTGATCTGCGGCACCGGCACGCGGCAGGACGTACGCCTGCGGCCCGAGCTGGCGGCCTTCGCCGACAAGATCGCCCTATGGAGCGACCGTTTCACGCCGCCCGAGGGCGAGGAGGATGCCCTGCTGGCGGCCCATCCCTATCTCGGGCCGGACTACGCCTTCCTCGAAAAGCGGCCGGGCGAGGCGCCGTGGCTCGCCGACATCCACGTCTTCGGCATCGGCTCGACCCTGAGCTTCGGCGTTTCGGGCAGCAGCATCAACGCCATGAACATCGCGGTGCCCAAGCTGGTCGCCGGCCTGACACGCGGCCTGTTCGCCGGCGACCTGTCCCGCCACTGGCAGTCGCTGCTCGCCTACGATGCCAAGATCGTCGAGCTCGATTGGAGCAAGATCAAAACCGAATAGGTCGGCGCTCGACCAAGTGATCGGTGCGGGCGTAACCTCGGCACGGGGAGAACACGCCGATGCATAGTCACGGTCAGCGCGTCGCAGGAAAGATCGCTTTGGTGACCGGCGCCGCCAACGGCCTCGGCCGCGCCATCGCCGTGCGCCTGGCCGAGGAGGGGGCCACGCTGGTGCTGGCCGATGTCGACACGGCAGGTCTTGCCGAGACCGAACGCCAGATCGAGGCGACCGGGCAGTCGGCGATGGCGTTCACCGCCGACGTCACGGAAGAAGCGCCGGTCAAGGCGCTGTTCGCCGCCGTCTTCAAGGCACACGGCCGGCTCGACATCCTGGTCAACGACGTGGGCGGCGGCACGACCGGCCGCATCTGGGAAGCCAAGCTCGAAGACTGGGATTTCGTGTTGCGGCTGAATTTGCGCTCGGCCTTTCTGTGCACGCGCGAAGCCGCCGCGCACATGCGCGAGCGCCGTTCGGGCCGCATCATCAATCTCTCCTCCGGCGCGCGCGAAGGCACGCCGTGGACCGCCTACTACATCGGCAATTCGGCCTACTCGGCGGCCAAGGCCGGCATCCACGGCTTCACACGCGGCGTTGCCTTGGAACTTGCCGAGTACGGCGTCACGGTGAACGCCGTGGCGCCCGGGCCGATCGAAACGGAGCGCACCGGTCCGGGCTTCCGCAAGATCGAGACGCTGGAGTACGGGCCGGTCCGCGCCACGCCGCTGCGCCGCATCGGCGTGCCGGCCGATGTCGCCAACGCCGTGCTCTACCTGGCCTCCGACGAAGCCAACTATGTCACCGGGACCACGCTCGCCGTCGCGGGAGGACGCTGACCATGGACAGCTCGAGCGAATTCACTCACGAATTGGACCGCGACCTCGCGGCTCTCGAGGCCAAGGCCGCCGACTATGCCGCGCGCCACCATCGCCTAGCGACGATCGCCTGGCCTGCCGGCGTGCGCATCGCCGTCAATTTCACCGCCGATTTCGACGCCATGCTGCTGCGCCGGGTGCTGAACGAGCCGCCGCAGCAGCTCGCCAAAGGCGAGTTCGGCGGTCGTGTCGGCATCTGGCGGCTGATCGAGCTGTTCGACAGCCACGCCATCAAGGCCACGATCTTCACGCCGGGCCGCATCTGCGAGCTCTACCCACAGGCGGTCAAGGCCGCGGCCAAGAGCGGTCACGAGATCGCCGACCATATGTGGGAGCACCAGGTGCCCAAGGACCCGGTGCTCGAGCGCGACCACCTGCGCAAGGCCAAGGATGCGATCGAGACGCTCACCGGACGGCGGCCGGTCGGCACGCGCAGCTGGCACACGCGCGAACTGCTGATCGAAGAAGGCTTCGTCTACAACTCGCACGATTCGGCCGATGCCCTGCCGCACTATGTCAGCGGCGCCGACGGCTCGGGTGCCCTGATCAACCTGCCGTTCCACTACGCCATCGACGACGCGATGTTCTTCAGCTTCGCCTGGCTCAACAGCGACAACCAGGCGCAGCGCATGATGGATCCCGACCATGTCGAGGAGATTTGGTGGGCGGCTTTTCAGCAGCAGTACGCCCAAGGCGGCTATCTCAACATCTGCATGCATCCCTTCGTCTCGGGCCGCGCGCTGCGCATCGCCATGCTCGACCGGCTGATCACGCGCATGAAGGCATTGCCCGGCGTGTGGTTCCCGACCTGCGAGCAGGTGGCGCGCCACGTCGTCGCCGCCCACCCGGCATCCTGAGAGGCCACCATGCCCTGGAAGGACCGCTATACCATCAGCGACGAGCGCACGCTTCTCGACAGCGACGTGCGCTGGCCGGACGGCAAGCGCTGCTGCTTTCGCATCGTCGTCGACCTCGCTCCGCCAAGCGGGCCGGCCGGCATCGCGCCGCAGGACCTCGCCACGCCCGACGCCTATTTCGGCCTGCATGGCGGTCTCGACGCGCTTCTAGGCGTGCTCGACCGCTATGAAGTCAAGGCGACTTTCGCAGTGCCTGCCGTGATCGCCGAAATCCACGCCGACCGCGTGCGAGGCCTGGCCGCCGCCGGTCACGAGATCGCCGCCCACGGCTTCAAGCACGAGGACGTGAGCCTGCTTTCCCGCGAAGAGGAGCGCACGCGACTTGCCCGCACCACCGCAAGCCTGACCAAGATCACGGGCCGGCGACCGACCGGCTGGTTCTCGCTCGCCCGCCCGTCCGACAAGTTTGCCGGCGGCGCGGTCGGCGCCCACACCATCGATCTGCTGATCGAGGCCGGCTACGAATACTTCGGCAACGGGCTCGCCGACGACCTGCCGCACTATTGGGTGTGCGACTTCGCGAGCCGCCGCGCCATCCTGACGCTGCCCTACTACTATCATTTCGACGATCAGTTCTTCCTGCTGTTCCCCCGCAAGGGCACCGGGCTGGAGAATCCCGACGCGCTGTTCCGCAACTGCCGGGCCGAGCTCGACGCGCAGTACAAGCGCGGACGGCAGTTCTCCCTGGTGCTGCATCCGCACGCCATCGGCTGGCCCAACCGCCTGATCTTGCTGGAGCGCTTTCTCGATCATGCGCGCGGCCTGCCAGAGCTGTGGTACGCCACCAGCGCCCAGTGCGCCGAGCACTGGCTGGCCACCTTCCCGGCCCGCACCCAACTCAAGCTCGAGCCGTCGATCTGGCGCGACCATCCCGGGAGCCTGAGCTGACCCATGACCAAATACCGCTTCCTGCTGATCAATGCCTTCAGCCTGGCGCCCGGCAACGATTTCGCGATGCGCTCCTACACCGGCCCCAAGGAGACGCAGATCTACAACTACGAGGATCTGAGGCCGTTCCTGGCCGACATCGACTGGGACCTGCATCCAGGTGCCCGCGCGACCCACGGCAACTTTCCGGTGACGACCAAGGAAGCGTTCATGTCGGTCGGCCACAACCGGCTGCCGCTGGTGCGCGAAGCCTGCGCCTCGGGCAAGTACAACGCCATCGTGCTGCTGGGCGGCGGCGATCCAGGCTACATGGAGGCGCGCGAGATCGCCCGGCCGTACCGTACTCCGATCACCAGCTCGGCGCATGCGCAGATGCACATCGCCGGGCTGCTCGGCAGCAAGTTCTCCATCATCGACATCTCCGAATCGCACAATATGCAGATGGCTCATCTGGTGGTGCAGTACCGCATGACCGAGCGCTGCGCCTCGATCCGCAACGTCAATTTCCCGCTGCCGACCCCCAACCATCCCAACGACCGGCCGATCGAGATCGAGCGGAACCGTGCGCTGCAGGGCGGCACCTCGGACATGCTGGAGGCCGCCGTGAAGGAATCGGTCGCGGCGATCGAGGAGGACGGCGCCGATACCCTGATGCTGGGCTGCTCGGCGGCATTCTGGCTGCAGCCGCTGCTGCAGAAGCGCCTGCACGAGATCGGCTGGGACGTGCCGGTGCTGGAAGGCGCGCGCGCCGCCATCGAGGTTGCCAAGATGCTGGTCGATCTCGGCGTCGATGCCAGCGGCCTTGCCTTCCCCGGCGAGCGGCCGGCCAAGTGGCGCCGCCGCAAAGTCTTTTGAAAGGTGGAGACGAGGATGATCGCCAGACGCAATCTGTTCGGCGCCGCGACGGCGTTCGTGGTCGCAGGCACCGCCAACGCGCAGCCGAAGTTCCCGTCCGAGCCGGTGCGGCTCGTCGTGCCGCGCGCGCCCGGCGGCGGCACCGACATCCTGGCGCGTCTGCTCCAGCCCGGTCTGGAGAAGAGGCTCGGCGTGCCCATCATCGTCGACAATCGGCCCGATGCGGCGGCCGTGATGGGCGCTGCGATCGTGACCAAAGCCAAGCCCGACGGCCACACGCTGCTCGCCACCGACAACTCCTTCTACCAGAATCCGGCGATCCTCGACTCACTGCCCTACGACACGCTGAACGGCTTCACCGCCATCACCATGCTGGCCCAGGCGCCGGTGCTGCTGATCGTGCATCCCGACGTGCCGGCCAAGACCCTGGCCGAGCTGCTCGACCTCGCGAAGAAAACCAACCTCACCTTCGCCTCAGGCGGCATCGGCTCCTCGACCCACCTGATGGGCGTGATGGTGAACCTCAAGGCCGGCACCACCATCACCCATGTGCCGTTCAAGTCGTCGGGCCAAGCCTTGATCGCGCTGTTGGGCGGCCATGTCACCATGCAGTATGGTGGCCTCGCCTCGGCGCCGCCCTATATCAAGGACGGCAAGGTTCGGCCGATAGCCATCACCGGCGAGAAGCGCGACGCCACGCTGCCCGACGTGCCGACCTTCACCGAAAGCGGCCTTTCGGGCGCCGATGTCTCGAGCGTCTGGGGCTTGCACGCGGCCGCCGGTACGCCGATCGAAATCCGGCGCGCGTTGCGCGACGCCGTCGCCGAGGTGATGCGCAATCCGGAGACCGCCAAGCAGCTCGCCGAGCGCGGCTATCAGACCATCGCCAGCACGCCGCAAGAGCACCAAGCACAGACCGAAGCCTTGGTCGCCCAATGGATCGAAGTCGGCAAGAAGGTGAACCTGAAGGAATAGTTTCCTCTCGACGCAATCGCGTGGAAAGGAAACGTCAGCCTTTCGCCGCGAGGTCGATGGCGCGGCGGTACATGGTCATGGCGGCTTCCGGCGTGTTGTAGCCGGCGTGCGCCGTCAGCGTGACGTTGGCGAGCTTCAGCAGCGGCTCGCCGGCTTGCGGCGGCTCCTGGGCGAAGACGTCGGTCGCGTAGTGGCGGATATGGCCCGACTTCAACAGGTCGATCAGCGCCGCATCGTCGACCACACCGGCGCGCGCGGTGTTGACGATGATGACGCCGGTCTTGGTCTTGGCGAGCTTCGCCCGATCGAGGAAACCGCGCGTCTGGTCGTTCAAGCCGAGATGCAGGCTGACGATGTCGGCGCGGCCGAGCAGCTCGTCGATGCCGACCGTCGGCACGCCGGCATCGGGCCGCGGCGAACGGTTGTAAGCCACGACTTTCAGACCGACGCCGCTTGCAATGCGCACCATCTCGCGGCCGATGCCCCCCAGGCCGACCACGCCCAGCGTCTTGCCCTTGAGCTCCATGCCCTGCATCGGCCGCCAGCCGCCGCCCTGCACCAGGGCATGCATGGTGGCGATATGGCGCGCCGCGGCGAACACCAGGCCCATGGCGTGCTCCGCCACGGTGGTGTCGCCATAGCCCGAGATGGTCGAGACTTTTATGCCGACGCGCGCCGCCGCCGCGAGATCGACGAAGCTTGCTGCTCCGGTGCCCAGGAAGACGATGTGTTTCAAGCCCGCGCAGCGCTTCAGCGTCTCTTCGTCGAAGTAGGTCGCGTCGTTGATCACCGTGTCGTAACCCGCGATCAGGCGCGGAATATCGGCTGCTTCGACCGGGCCCATGTTGATCGCCACCGGCACGTCCGACGGTCGATGGACCCGCCTCCAGACGCTGTCGATGTCGGGGGTGGAATCGATGAAAAGAGTCTTGGGCATGTCCCTCAGTCCAGTTGTTCGATGATGCGGCCCAGCCGCTCCAGGGTGCGCAGGACGATCTGCTGGCCGAGGCCCGGCCATTGCACGCGCAGCAGGATATGGTCGGTGCCGGTGTGCTCGCCATAGCGGCCGATCCGCTCGACGACTTCGCCTGGCGAGCCGATGATGAAGCGCTTGGCGGCGAAGGTGTCGAAGTCGGCCCGGATGCGCTCGCCCGGCACGAAGCCCGAGGCCTCGCCCCAGCTCGCATAGGCCTCGTACTTGAACGACAGCGGCTCGCGCACCTCGTCGAGTGCGGGGCCGTCGCCGCTGCCGACGTGACACTCGCGGATGATCGGGAACTCGGCGGCCGGCGCCAGGCCCGCGGCGGCGCGCGTCTCGCGGAACAGCGCGCCGAGTTTCTTCACGCCCTCCTCGCTCACCATGGGCGAGGGCATCCAGGCGTCGGCGAGCCGCGCGGCGCGCTTCACTGGCGCCTCCGAATCGCCCGCCATCCAGATCGGCGGACCACCCTTCTGCTGCGGCTTCACGCTCGCCTGGACCTTGGACAACGTATGGAAACGGCCCTCGTGCTCGACCACCTCGTCGCGCCACAGCTTGCGGATCACCTCGACCGCCTCGACGAAGCGCGGCACGCGCTCGTTCATCGGCACGCCGAGCGAGTCGAACTCCTCGCGCCGATAGCCCAGGCCCAAACCGACGATCGCCTTGCCGCCGGTCAGCCAGTCGAGCGTCGCCGTCTCCTCGGCCACGACCACCGGGTTGAGCATCGGCAGCAGCAGCAGGCCGGGTCCCAGCCGCATGCCGTCCGCCTCGGCGGCGAGCCGCGCCAGCAGCGGCATGGCCTGGAACATCTGCAATGGGCTCGACACGAAATGCTGGCCGACCATCAGCGAGCCAAGCCCGCTTGCCTTGGCCGCCCGCACCTGCTCGATCAGGTTGGCGAGCTCGGGCCCGAGATCGGCGCCCTGCCGCCATTGCGTTGCCATGTAGAGCCCGAGCTTCATGCCTTTCCTCCGCGCGACTGTAGTGGAAACGACAGGCGCCAGCCAATGGGCTAACCTTGTCGACACACGGGGGCGCTGACCATGGATCGTTCGGCAAGCAGCATGACCACCACTCTGCTTGGCGAACGCGAAGCCCGCAGCTTGACCATGCTCTCTGCCATCACGCTCGTGAGCTTGGGCGTCAGTACGGGATACCTCGTCGTCCTGGCCACGGGCGCGACAAGCGAAAGTGTGCAGCCAGCGGCGCTCATCGTCTACTTCGGTACCTGCATCGCGATTTGCGCCGCGCACCTCGTCGTTCTGCGCCGGCGCCGGTGGGTGAACCTCGTCGGCATCAATACCGCGTTGTTGGCCGCGACATTTCCGGCCATCGCCACCTTCCTGCTCTGGCGCGGCATGATCCCGCCGGCGCCAGTGACATTGCTGACGAAACTACCGGTGTCGGCCGTGGGGCTCGCCATCATCGCCGGCATGGCGTTGACGTTGCGCCCTCTCTATGTGGTGATGACTGGTATCGGTGTGGCCTCGACGCTGGTCGGCTTCTTCCAGGTTGCCACGCTCGATCCCGCGACCATACTGGCCTCGGGCAGTGCCGATCCCTATGTCGGTCCCTCGATCAGCCGCACCCGTGTCGTCTTCGATCTGTTGTTCGTCTTTTCGGCCACGGCCGGCTGCGCCTTCGCCACCCGGATCGCACGACGAACCGTGCGCGAAGCCGCAGCCCTCCAGCACTCGACCGACCAGCTGAGCCGCTACTTCTCGCCCGATATCGCAGCCGGCATCCGCGACGGCGGCGAAGCCTTCGTGCGGAGCGCCCGCGAGCAGGATGTCGTGGTCCTGTTCAGCGACCTTGTCGGCTATACCGGCCTCTGTGCTGGCCTCAGCCCGGCCCAGGCGCTCGAGCTGTTGTCGGAATACCAAGAGTACATG